>JBKEHN010000083.1:0-13061 GCA_046710905.1 Colwellia sp. | reverse complement strand
CTTAAATTTGGCAAACGAAATAATTTAACTTAATAGATTAAATTATTTCACTTACTGATGTAGGGTATTAATTAATAATCATATCAGCCTAACTAAAATTAGCATAAAAAAAAGGACATCAAAAGATGTCCTATAAGTGAATCAAATTAAACAATATAATTAAGTGTTCTAAAAGAATCGGGGGAGATTCAGAAAACATCATTATAATAATTTTTTAGCTTAAAGTTGGCAAACGAAATAATTTAACTTAATGGGTTAAATTATTTCACTTATTTATGTTTGGTATTATGGTATCGATCAAAGTTAGGCTAATAGAGCTTTTATTTTTCTCCGCAATATTCGATAAAATAGGTAAAATTAATAGAACCCTTAGCTGAGATTGAGGGTAATAAATAAACGAGTGATTATAACACTACAAAATATGTAAATACTTTTCTATTAGTACTCGACCAGGTTTCATATATTAAATAGACTCAGGTACTGAGGTCTAACAACTACTTAAGTGATCCGCTTTTTTTAAACCAATTAATATGCCAAACAATTGATCTAACGCTAGCTTTGTCATAGCAGCAATATTTTTAAAGGAGATATGGTTTTTCGCATGTGCTGCTAGTACTAGATCAAAAATACCAATAGTAGTGGTATTTACTATGCCGACACGGCTATTGTATTTTTCGTCTAATAACGAACCCTAACTTTCAGTCTGGTAAGCTATACTTTTTTTAATGTTGTCAGTGTTATAACCAAAAGAATCGACATTATGAATATAAGGCAAAAAACGTATGGTATTGGTATGGTTTTCTCATAACTGAGTTTTTTGAATAGGCAATAACTTGTAAGGAATATCGTCATCCCCAATTCTGGCCGAGGGAGTAATATTACCTGTTTTAGTTAAATTATTTATTTCATCACAATGGCTAATTCGTCTTTTATTTATACTTTGGATAGCGTTAGATTGTTATAGCAGGCCAATACTATTAGCGCACTGCTCATACCAATCAAACGAGGGTAGAAATATAGATTTTTTTGTAAAACAGCAGCGCTACCTATATGTTCAAAATTAAGTAGATACCAAGATCTTCAATGATTTTGTTTTAATGCTTCTTGTAACGTTACATGTGTGCCTAATACTCGCAAAGTCACTATATTTGCTACGAATACATAGGATACTTTAGCTATGTCAGTAAAACTGCTAAGTGCGATGTTCTTAATTACCTTTCTACGAGACTTATCTATTTGATATGTCGAGTATGGGTAATGAATCGAAATTATCTAATTATGAGTAGATCTATGCTCGTCATTAAATATTAGATAAAATCAGTGCTAAAATAGATTAACACTGCTTTTAGTAAGAAAAAGAGTGGCAAGAGAATTATGTAACTTAGTCAAGAGGATGAAATGAAACATAGTTATTAAATTAAGAGCGCTTTTAATGCTGAAATAAAACTATCGATATCTTCTTTACTAATATCTAAATGGGTAACCAAGCGCATGTTTTCACTTGGTGATATTATAATCTTCTGTTCTTTTAGCGCTGAAGCAACTGCATATATATCGATAGATTTATCGACCTTGACAAAGACCATATTAGTACTTACTTGCTCAACATTAATATCAAAACCAGCAATACTATCAAGTTGATACGCTAAATATTGTGCATTGTCGTGGTCAATTTGAAGTTTTTCGACATTTTCAGTTAACGCTATTTTTGCGGCTGCACAAAGAATACCGGCTTGGCGCATACCACCACCAAGTACTTTTCGCCATCGACGAGCTTTGGTTATTAACTCAGTAGAGCCTAATAATAATGAGCCAATAGGAGCGCCTAAGCCTTTAGATAAACAGATAGAAATAGTGTCAAAGTGTTGAGCTATCTCAGTGATATCAACGTTTAATGCAGTGGCTGCGTTATAAACTCTGGCACCATCTAAATGTAAACTTAATTGATGTTTGTTCACAAACGTTCGAAGTTCTACCAAATAGCTTAGAGGCAGTACTTTTCCGTTAATAGTATTTTCAATACTGACAAGTCTTGTACGAGCAAAATGTGAATCATCTGGCTTAATAGCTTGTTCAAGTTTATTTAAGCAAATCGTACCATCTTTCTCATTTTCTATGGGTTGGGGCTGAACCGATCCAAGTATGGCAGCACCACCACCTTCAAATTTGTAGTTATGAGCCTGTTGGCCACATAAATACTCGTCACCACGTTCACAATGCGCCATAAGTGCTAATAAATTAGCCTGTGTCCCTGAACTACAAAATAAGGCTGCTTCAAAAGCATGACGCTTCGCTGCCCATTGTTCTAATTCATTTACCGTTGGATCGTCACCATAAACATCATCTCCTACCTCGGCCTGTGACATAGCATCACGCATTTTTATACAAGGTCTGGTTACTGTATCAGAGCGAAAATCAATCATAGTAGAATCCATATAAGGCGTTAAGGGACAAAGTATAAACACTTATGCAAGGGTAAACATAGGTAAATAATACCATTAAATTTAGTCTTTAATAGTTAAATTGAAAAGTATAATTGCGGATGATGTTCTGAGTCTAACCACAGTAGATTAAAGTAGTAAGTTACTAAATATAATGCAAAAAAAACTTAGCATTGCTGTTAAGGTTTTGTTCCTTCTCCGAAGAGAATAAATGGTGCCGACTGAGGTAATCTAACTGCTGAACTTTAATAAGTTACTTATTTAATAAGTATTGCAGTTACTAAATTTCAGGCAACAAAAAAGCCTCAACATAAATGCTGAGGCTTGGTGATGAATGGTGCCGACTGCCGGAATCGAACTGGCGACCTACTGATTACAAGTCAGTTGCTCTACCAACTGAGCTAAGTCGGCACACAAAGCTGTGTGCAGTATTTAAATATGAGTGAAAGAATTTAAATACTTTTAGCACCGAAGTATGACTTAATATTATTAGTTAATAATAATTTAGTACTACTTCTGTATATGGTGCCCCGACCCGGATTTGAACCAGGGACACGAGGATTTTCAATCCTCTGCTCTACCAACTGAGCTATCGGGGCTAAACATGTTTAACTTGGCTAAATTCGTTGCCTCGTTAAGACGGGGCGTATTAAACTGTTTTTCCTTAATGCCGTCAACTCTTTTTTGCTAAGTTTTTTATAATAAGCGTTTATTTGCTGTTTTTTACAGCACATCTGTTTTTAGTGTGCCTTTTGTGAGCATTAACAACTTATAAAATGAGCAAGGAGAACCTGTGTAGCCATTAAATATGATTATTTAGTCGGAGGTACATAACCTTCAATTTCAGGTTCTTTACCTTCAAAAAGGTAGGCAACCATGGCAGTTTCTAAAAATACACGATCATCAGCATTCATCATATTCATCTTTTTTTCATTTATTAGCATGGTTTGCTTCTTTTGCCAGATACCCCAAGCTTCTTTACAAATATTATCAAAAATACGTTTACCAATTTCACCAGGGTAAAGTTGGAAACCTAAACCTTCGGCTTCTTTGTTTAAGTTTTGACAAAATACTGTGCGACTCATAATAGTTTCTCTTCTTTATATTATATAGGTAGTAGTTAATTAATCGGGCTTTGACGTTTTCGATTAGATAATTTGAACAAGAATTAAATAATCAATCAATAGTCCCTAAGTAAAGTAAGTAGCTTTTGTGTCGAGGCCGCTAAGCCGACACTTAATTCTTGGTGTAAATCATACCACTTCTGCTGTTCAGGTTCGTTTATATTTACTGAATCAAGTTGCTGGCAGTCTACTATTACCGGAGTAATATCTAAATGAAAGTGACTAAAGGTATGTCTAAACTCCGTTAAGGTTTGTGCTGAAATTACTTTTAATGACAAGTGAGTCATTAAGTCATCAATTTCAGAGAGTTTATCAATTTCATGAAAACACCATAATCCACCCCAAATACCCACAGGTGGACGCTTCTCCATTAACACCCTAGCAGAGCGTTCCGTTTTTAGTCGAGGGATAACCATGATAGTTTTTTTCTCAGGAATTTTCTTTTTAGGTTTTTTCTGAGGAAAATTCATTTGTTGATCACCAGCCTTGGCCAAGCAGCTTTGCTCAACAGGGCAAAGCTCACAATTTGGTTTGCTGCGAGTACAAACCGTTGCGCCAAGGTCCATCATTGCTTGGTTGAAGCTGTCAGTTTCTATAGCAGGGGTTAATTGTTCGCTTAATTGCCATAATGCTTTGTCAAACTTACTCAAACCATTATAACCCTCAACAAGGTAGCTGCGTGCTAACACACGTTTTACATTACCATCTAAAATAGGGTGATGTTGTTTTAGCGATAAACTTAAAATAGCGCCAGCGGTTGAGCGACCTATGCCAGGTAAAGCGATAACTTGCTCAATATCAATGGGAAATTTACCATCATAGTCATTGACCATTATTTTAGCTGATTTATGTAAATTACGTGCTCGAGCATAATAGCCAAGACCAGTCCAATGATGTAAAACTACATCTTCATCGGCATTGGCTAAGTCAGTAATGGTTGGAAAGCTTGTCATAAAACGTTGGTAGTAAGGAATAACTGTTGCAACTTGCGTCTGTTGTAACATTATTTCTGAAATCCATACGCGATATGAAGTTTTATTTTGTTGCCAAGGTAAATGCTTTCTACCTTGTTGGTGATACCAGCTAACGACTTGCTGACCAAATTGTTCAGCCGAGTTGGCTGATAGTACTATAGGATTATTCATAGCGCGCAGTGTAACTAAATAAACGGTCGAGCTCAAATAGGCAAATTAGCATCTTGGTGAGTTAAGATATATAATCCGACTTTTGAAATTCGATTCGCTTAGTTCTAACTTAGCATTAAGAAAAATATAAGGCTTTATAATGAAAATTGACGCAAAAAACCGTAGTACTCGTATCCGTAAAAAATTACGTGTTGATGAGTTTCAGGAATTAGGCTTCGATATTGCTTGGAAATTAAAAGATGGCATAAATGGCGAAGAACTTGATGCTTTTATCAATAAGTTTTTTGCAGAAGCTATTCAGCCAAATGGACTAGGTTTTGGCGGTGAAGGTGATACTTTATGGCATGGTCTTATTTGCACTCAGAAATTAGGTTCTTGTACAGATGAGAATCGCACTACTGTTGAAAAATGGTTGTCTGATAATGGCGCAACTTCAGTAGCCGTAAGCGATTTATACGATGTGTGGTGGGCTGAATAAATTTATTCGTTATAAATAATTTTTATACGGCATTGCTGGCGTTATTCATTACCATTAGCTATGTTCCATAAGCACAGGCACTGAATAACTTGTTGGCTTTGTCTAAAATCCATTTATTTAGAATAATGAAGTCGAATAACTACTTATGCAGCAATATCAATAATTTTTTGCTGAATATAATTGAACGAATATTAGTAAAAGATCCAATATGACTGAAAAAACACATAAAACCATAGAACAAGCCGAGCAAGAAGGTAAGTACATTCGTAAGGTACGTAGCTTTGTTAAGCGCGAAGGTCGGTTAACTAAGAATCAAGAACGTGCGATTAACGATCATTGGAAAAATATGGGCTTAAACCATAGTGATGGCGTTATTGATGCTCCAATATTATTTGCTAATAAAAACCCTGTAGTTTTAGAGATTGGTTTTGGTATGGGTAAATCTTTAGTTGAAATGGCTAAAGCAGCACCCGAACTAAACTTTATTGGTATTGAAGTGCATAAACCGGGTGTTGGCGCATGTATTTCCTCTGCCATAGAAGAAAGTGTTAGCAATCTAAAAGTTTATGAACATGACGCTATCGAGATTTTAGCAGACTGTATAGCAGACGGCACGCTAACAACCGTACAATTGTTTTTCCCTGACCCATGGCATAAGAAAAAACATCATAAGCGTCGTATTGTTTCTGCTGAATTTGTTGAAACGATTAGACAAAAGTTAAAAGTTAACGGTGTATTCCATATGGCGACTGACTGGGAGAATTATGCTGAGTGTATGTTAGAAGACATGCAAAGTGCCCCTGGTTATAATAACTTGTCTGAAACAAGTGATTATGTGCCACGCCCTGATTCTCGTCCGTTAACTAAATTTGAAAACCGTGGACAAAATTTAGGTCATGGTGTCTGGGATTTACAGTTTGCTAAAAAGGCTTAATACCAAGTTCACTAAGTAAATGATCATTTTTAAATAGCTTAAATATCCATTAACATCGTTGCTTTCAATCTCAATAGCCAACTATTACTCAATCAAGCTAACCAAGTAAGTTTTGGCTTGATTAGGCTTTACTTGGATTAGCTGAGGGTAAAAATTGACGTTCAATAAAAAATAAATGTTGAGCGTTACGTAAATTTCCGCTGTCTATTAACCATTTTTGGTCAATAATTTCACGTGCCAAGGCCGCATGCAATATGCGGCTTTTATATTGTGTCCAATAAACTAATGTTGCTGCTTGGTGGCAATCATTATTAGGAAACTGTTCACTACGAGTAATTGCTAATTCTTCAATAATATTAGCAATCACTTTATCTTTTAACTCAGTATCAATTTGTTGTTTAAAGCGAGTGAATTTTTTTGCTTTAACTAATTGCCATAGCAACCAAACCAATGACAGTAACGCCAGTGTAGCGATAATTTCCATGTAATCTTCCTATTTAAATATTCACGATTATCATAGCACCTAAACGTCAGTATTTATCTATTCAACTTTATAAAAATAACGATAAAAAGATAACAGTTAGTTACACTGTTATTAATTTAATGACCATCGGATTTTTATCAATATGTAGAGATTTTCTAATGTTTAGTGTTTGTTTGTTAAGTCGATGCGCAATAACAACATAAGCCTATAAAGTATAAGAAAATTCAACCTAAACACTCTACAAGAAGGTCAACCCTTCAGTAGTTGAATTATAAGTAGTTGAATTATATGTAAAGTCATTAGCGGTTTGGTAAGTAAGTCAAGTGGTGTATAAAGTGAAAACGTTAAGTTCATTAGGAACTGGTGTCTTAGTGAGTAGTGAAGGACGTATTTTAACTGCTGCGCATGCTGTTGATAAAGCGACATCAATCGAAGTTGAGTTTGCAGATGTTACTACAACTTCAGGTCATGTTGTTTGAATAGAGCTGCTTATTGATTTAGCTATGATTCAAGTAGGGAAAGTTCCTAGTACAGTAAAAGCCATAAAGTTAGCTGAAGCTAACGATTAGCAAATTGGTGAACAAGCTATTGTTATTATTATTGGTGCATCGTTTGTGTTAGCCATAGTTTATCTGTCGGCTATTTAAGTAGTATTCGAGACAGTCAGGCAATATCAGGACGAAGCCTAGTACCACGTTTATTACAAACTGACGCCTCAATTAATCAAGGTAATTCTGGTGGTCCAATGTTTAATTTTAATGGTGATATTATTGGTATCGTTAGCCATATATTATCTAAAAGTGGTGGCAGTAACGGCTTAGGACTCGTTGTTTCAGTGGATACTATTCGTCATATTATTGATAGTAGCCTAGGTGCGTTTTCTGGATTTATCTGGCTTTTACTCAATAAGAAACCGTCTTACGCAATTAATAATATGGCAGGCCATAGCATGTTAATTCAACATGTTATACTGAGTATTTTAGTAGATAAACCTGGCTTTAAAGGAGTTATTCTTAGTATTGTAATAGGCCGTAGTCCTATTTTATTTACTAGTAATATTCTGTTAGAAGTTGGTGTTGTGCTATTATTGATTTGGCCTCAGCGATGCAAATTGAGAAACATCTTGCTAGCTTTGAAAAAAGCGATAGAGTTACCTACAAATATTTACGTAATGGCGAAATGAAAGAAACTTACTGGATAGTGACTAATAGCTATTTAGTCGTTGTCGCTAATAATAAGCTATGATGTTTATTCAACATAGCTAAAATAAAAAGGTAGATTGTCTACCTGCCTTTTTTAGATAACTTAAACGGTAAAAGTAGCTTTTTTAATGGTGTTATAATGACTCCTTATAATTATTACTAATATTGTTTGGAAGCATTTTATGACTATAGTATATAAAACAAGAACGCAGTTAGTGGTTGAAACTCTTAGAGAGAAAATTCTTAGCGGCGAATTAAAGGCGGGTGAACCACTTCGTCAAGCGGCGTTAGCGGCCGAATTAAACGTGAGCCGTATTCCTGTAAGGGAAGCTTTGCTTCAGTTGGAAGGTGAAGGTTTAGTTGTCTTTGAACCACATAAAGGCGCTACAGTAACAGAGCTTAGCGCTAAGCATGTTACGGAACTTTTTGAATTACGAGCAATGCTGGAAGGGAACTTACTTGCTGCTTCATTGCCTTTGTTAACCAGCGATAAATTAGCTGAGGCAAGTGATATTTTAGCACAATTAGATAAAGCCCTTGGTAAGGAAAATGCCGCAAATACCTGGAGTGAACTTAACTCTCGTTATCATAACTGTCTATATTCAGCAGCTAACAGACCACAAACCCAGGATTTAGTTAATACGCTAAATAAAAATGCTGATAGATATATTCGTATGCACTTATTATGGGCAGGCGGTATTTCAAAAGCTGGACCTGAGCATAATCAGCTACTCGCCTTTTGTAATACGGGTGATATAGACAAAGCTGTTGCCGTATTAAAACACCATATACTAAGCTCTAGAGATGAAATAAAAGCCTTTTTAGAGCAACGCGAAGCAGCTAATATTTAATTTAGCTCTTAGGTCAAAGTTTATTTGCTTATTTATGTTGTAAAAGTAAGCAAATATTGACTTTTTACCTTCATCTCTATAGTATTCTCGCCCCTCAAAACCACAGTAAACTTACTTACTTTTGTCTATGCTTAATGTTACTTAAGTTTAAATAGAATATGTTCGCCAATTCGTATTCGCCAATGATTTAACCTAAATAGTTAACCATTAGCGATAAACTCAATGAGATAAAAATGTTTGAATTACACGCCAGTAAAGTGTCTAACTTGAAAAATGATGTGTTATCAGGTCTAACCGTTGCCTTAGCACTGGTACCTGAAGCGGTAGCTTTTGCCTTTGTTGCCGGCGTAGAACCCTTAGTTGGTTTATATGCGGCGTTTATGGTCGGTTTAATAACGGCCATTTTTGGTGGTCGTCCTGGAATGATTTCTGGTGCCACAGGTGCGATGGCCGTGGTAATGGTAAGTTTAGTTGCTATTCACGGTGTTGAATATCTCTTTGCTACAGTGGTACTCACTGGGCTATTGCAAATTATGGCCGGCGTATTCAAATTAGGTAAGTTTATTCGCCTAGTGCCGCATCCGGTAATGCTAGGTTTTGTTAATGGCTTAGCCATCGTCATATTCTTAGCGCAATTAGGACAATTTAAAGTCACTAACACTGCTGGTGAGCTTGAATGGATGCAAGGAACGCCATTATTTACCATGGCTGGCTTGATACTTTTGACCATGGCAATAATACATTTTTTCCCAAAACTTACTAAAGCAGTACCTTCTACGCTTATTGCTATTGTAGGTGTTTCATTACTTGTTTTTGCTACCGGCCTTGATACTAAACTTGTTGGTGATGCAGCTTCGATTGCTGGCGGTTTACCTACATTTTCTGTTCCAGATGTACCTTTTACCTTCGAAACATTTAAAATCATTCTTCCTTTTGCTTTAGTTCTTGCAGCAATAGGTCTTATTGAATCTTTATTAACGCTCACACTAATTGATGAATTAACAGGTACTCGTGGTCGTAGTAATAAAGAATGTATTGCGCAGGGTGCAGCTAATACAGCTACTGGATTCTTCGGCGGGATGGGTGGTTGTGCGATGATTGGTCAATCGATGATCAATGTAAACTCAGGTGGTCGTGGTAGAGCATCAGGTATTACCGCAGCATTAGCCTTATTAGGTTTTATCTTATTTGCTTCGGGCTTAATTGAACAAATTCCTCTAGCAGCATTAGTGGGGGTAATGTTTATTGTTGTTATTGGTACTTTTGAATGGTCTAGTCTTCGCATTTTAGGCAAAGTACCTAAAGCTGATGCGTTTGTTATTATACTCGTTTCAGCGGTTACTGTTTATTCCGATTTGGCTGTTGCTGTTATTGTGGGTGTTATTGTGTCAGCTTTAGTTTTTGCTTGGGAACACGCCAAGCATATTGCCGTTAATCGTAGCGTTAATGAAAATGGTTCAACCGTATATGAAGTTAGTGGACCAATATTTTTTGGTTCAATCGCTAACTTCCTAGAACAATTTACGCCAGATGAAGACAGTGATGATGTTATTGTTGAATTTAAAAACGCTCGTGTTGTCGACCATTCAGCCATTGAAGCTATTGATACCTTGGCTGAACGCTATTTATCGCGTAACAAGGCTATGCATCTGAAACACTTAAATAAAGAGTGTAAAGAGCTGTTAGACAAAGCAGATAAATTAGTTGAGCTTAATATCATTGAAGACCCTGATTATCACATCGTCAGTGATAAGTTATCGTAAAGTTAATTTAAAATCATCTGGTTAAGCTAGTTGTTACAAAAAATGCGTGGTACGTTATACTTAACTTACCAGGCATTTTTTATTTTTTAGGGAGGATTAAGTGCAATTAGAGTTTTTTGATGTGCCTAGTCCTTGTATTGGAATGTGTCAGTCTGATGATAAAGGTCACTGCTTAGGCTGTATGCGCTCGCGTAATGAACGACAAGACTGGAAAGATTTTAATAATGATGAAAAGAAAAAAGTCATAAAACGCTGCCTCCAGCGGAAAAAAAGAAACAAAAATCAGTTAAACCCCAAGCACGAAAAAACAGTCATTACCCTTGAACTCGAAGTGGATATGCAACCATCTTTACTTGATACGCCTTGTAAAGCTAAGACAGTACCAGAGTCCGACTTAGACTTTAGTGACTTTGAACTATAACATTCATAATCCTACTTTTTTTATCAATAATCTATTTAAACCCAATTTTTTACTGTTATTCTTAGCCAGACATATGTTTTATTTCCTATTTAATACTACTCTTCACAGCATGAAATAGATGCGTTTTAAACACCTTAGGCGTCTGTGTAATATTTTTAATTGCTTATAGTCATTTAACGAAACTACATCTTGATCAATTAACTATATTGAAAATAAAAAGTTATCATTGCAGGATGATGAGATTAAAGTTTTTAGTAATTATTATAAAGCTACTATCGCTGCCAGTAAATGGTCGACCTATTGGGAGGACATGTTTATCTTAAAAGAAATAACGCCAGCAACTTATTAACAATAATAATTTCAGCTTGCAATAGGGTAACTTATACTTAGGTTTGAGTTTAATAATTGAACACTTATTTAGCCTTGATCTATTTAATTAAACTTTAAGTAAATTATTATTATAAAACGGTTGCTTGCACTAAAACTTCCCTATATTATACGCTCTCTTTAGAAAGTACTACTTTTTTAAAGATTGCCCCGATAGCTCAGTTGGTAGAGCAGAGGATTGAAAATCCTCGTGTCCCTGGTTCAAATCCGGGTCGGGGCACCATAAAAATAAAAAGCCTCCACATTAACTATGTGGAGGCTTTTTAGTTTCTAAATCGCTAACTATAATTTAACTAGTTATTAGCGAGTTAATATCTAAAAAATTAAATGAGTATATTTCACTTAATTGGTTCTGTTGTTAGATTTTTATAGTTGCTCTTTTAAAGCGAATAATAAATCAAGTGCTTGCCTTGGACTTAACTCATTAACGTCAGTATCGATAAGTGTTGTTAACGCAGGATGTTCATTTGAGGCAAAACTAAATTGCTCAAAGGTATCATTAGGTGCAGGTGTGGTAGCAAGTAACGTTGGTGTTTGTTGTTGCTCTAGCTCACTTAATTTTTGTTTAGCACGCTTTATCACCATTTTAGGTACACCAGCTAATTGCGCTACTTGCAAGCCAAAACTCTTGCTGGCAGCGCCTTCTTGTATTGCGTGCATAAAAACGATGTTATCGTGATGTTCCATGGCATCTAAGTGAACATTGGCTAAGGTAGGGATTTGATCTGCCAGCATTGTCAGCTCAAAATAATGCGTAGCGAATAAGGTAAAAGCCTTAGTTTTAAGGGCTAACATTTCCGCACAGGCCCAAGCTAGTGATAAACCATCGTAAGTACTGGTACCACGGCCAATCTCATCAAGTAGTACTAAACTTTTATCAGTAGCGTTATGTAAAATATTGGCAGTTTCAGTCATTTCGACCATAAAGGTTGACCGACCACTGGCTAAATCATCAGAAGCACCAATTCGGGTAAATATTCTATCCACTAAACCTATTGTTGCGCTGTCAGCAGGTACATAACAACCAATATGAGCAAGCAATACGATTAAAGCCGTTTGACGCATATAAGTCGATTTACCGCCCATATTTGGACCGGTGATAATTAACATTTTCCGCTGCTGCGTTAATGATACAGGATTAGCGATAAACGCATCTTTGGTCATCTGTTCAACGACAACATGACGACCCGCATCAATGCTAATACCAGGCTTTTCAACTAAGTTAGGTTTTACGTAGTTTAGCGCTAATGCTCGCTCTGCGAAGGTAGTTAATACATCAAGCTCAGCAATAGCTTGGCTCAATTGCTGTAGCTGCGCTAAATCAGGTAACACTTTATCGAATAACTCTTGATAGAGTACTTTCTCTAAGGCTAAGGATTTACTTTGGGCACTGAGCACTTTCTCTTCATGTTGTTTTAATTCTTCGGTAATAAAGCGTTCATTATTTTTTAATGTTTGGCGACGAATATAATCATCTGGTACATCAACAGCTGCGGTGCGACTCATTTCAATAAAGAAACCATGAACTCTATTATAACCAACTTTTAATGAGTGTATGCCAGTACGTTCTTTTTCACGTTGTTCAAGTTGTGCTAAGAATTCAGTAGCGCCATCGCTTAAATCACGTAATACATCGAGCTCGCTATTATAACCGGGTGCGATCACACCACCATCACGTATTAACACCGGTGGGTTTTCAATAATGGCATGTTCTAGCAACGCTTGTAATTGAGGCATTGGCTGGCTTTGTTGAGCAATAGTCGTTAAATAGTTAGCTGTTGATTGTGTTAATTCACCTTGCGAATCACTTTGTAACTCACTTTGTAACTCA
>JBKEHN010000082.1:0-13283 GCA_046710905.1 Colwellia sp. | reverse complement strand
CGCTACCATTTAATAATTTTTAATGCTTCTAGAGCAAGCGGCATGATGATCTTATTCTTAGTTTTTCTTTTAAGATAGTCGATAATTTAGTGTCTACATCAATATCAGATGCTTCCGTATGACGAATTTCATCAAGCATTGCACCTGTTCGAGTAGCTATTTTTATAGCACTTTTGGTTGTTGGGTAACATTTGAGTTTATCTAAAGCATCCCAAATACTGGCAATTTCATCGGCTGAAACAACGCTGTCCCCTACTTCATAAACTTTACGCATATCTTTTGGTACAATCATTAAAATTGTTGAAGACAGAATGATATTTTATTTAATGCAAACATGCATACAGATCTTTAATGTCACAAGAATATCTTATACGGTTATTTCAGTGTATTCATCTTCAATTTAATCAAATATTTTATACCATTCACGAATAATCAGACCTTTAGTAGAAAAATTAAAAGCACCAATTGTATACATTTTAAGGAATATCTATATAAGTTCTAAGCATTCGCCCTCAATTTTGAAATATACGTATCTAAAAATGTAGCGATATAATCATCGAGTACTACCCCATTTAGTGCTGCTATGCTCTTTAACTCTAAAATAGTGTCCTTGCCACTTTTTAGTAACTACCGTAATTCAGGGTTTTTGTCGCGAGCCTGTGCTAAAGTCAGATCAGAAAACGAGCTAATGTTAAAGGCTTGATTGACGACTAAAATCTATACCTACATTGGCATGTAATAGTTCCTATTTCTGTGACTCGAACACTTAGTCTATAGCAATCAGCTAACTCAAAACTTTTACCGTGTGCTTTGTTTAATATAAACTATAATGTTTAATTACTTATAGTCATAATGTACACACAGAAACCCTTATTAATTGTGTACATAGTAAAATATTTTTTGTGTACACAAGGCTACACAAACGAGTTAAAATCATAAGAATTCATAAAGTACCGCAAGATACATTAACAACAAATATAAATAATAACATATTGTTTTACCTGGATAAAATGACACAAAATAACGCTACTCAAAGTATAAAAAATCAACCAAGTATTCTCTGGCACGATTATGAAACCTGGGGGATAAACCCTAAATTTGATAAACCTTCTCAGTTTGCTGGTATTCGCACTGATCTCGATCTCAATATTATCGGTGAGCCTGAGATGTTCTTTTGCCAACCGCCCATAGATTACTTACCGCAGCCAGAAGCTTGCTTAGTTACCGGTATAACGCCACAAAAAGCACAACGTCAAGGTTTGTCTGAGGCAGAGTTTGCGGCTCGTATACATATGTTATTTACTCAGCCCGATACCTGTGTTGCTGGCTATAATAATATTCGCTTTGATGATGAGGTGACTCGCTATCTACTTTATCGTAATTTTTACGACCCATATGCACGAGAGTGGCAAAATGGTAATAGCCGTTGGGATATTATTGATATGGTGCGCGCTTGTTATGCGCTTCGGCCTGAAGGTATTAATTGGCCAACTGTCGATCGCGATGGTGAAGAAGTCGTCAGTTTCCGCTTAGAGTTATTAACGGCAGCAAATGGTATTAGTCATGAATCAGCACATGATGCGATGAGTGATGTTTATGCCACCATTGCGATGGCTAAGTTGATCAAAGATAAACAGCCTAAACTGTATGATTTTATCTTTAATTTAAAGAATAAAAATCAAGTTAAAGATCTAATTAACACAGCTGAAATGACCCCCATTGTGCATACCTCAAGTAAGGTATCATCGGCTCATGGCTGTACTAGTTGGTTTGCCCCAATTATTTATCATCCTGTAAATAAAAACGCAGTCATCTGTGTTGATTTAGCTCGCGATATATCACCTCTATTAACCCTAAATAGCGAAGAGATTAAAGCCCGTTTATATACTCGTTATGACGATTTAGCGGCTGATGAACACCCAATACCGGTAAAACTTATTCATATAAATAAATGTCCTGTTATAGCGCCAGCAAAAACTTTATTACCTGAAAATGCAGAGCGCTTAGCAATCCCCCGAAACACTTGCTTAGAAAACTTAGCATTACTGAAAAAACATGCTGAACTTAGAGATAAGCTAAGCGATGTTTTTACTACGTCAGATTTTGATAATGATGACGTTGATGCAGAGCAAGCTTTGTATGGCGGTAGCTTTTTTAGTCATAGCGATAAAGCGCAAATGGATATTTTACACGGATTATCACCAGAGCAATTAGCAAATCATCCTTTTCAATTTCAAGATGAGCGCTTAAGCGTATTACTATTTCGCTATCGAGCAAGAAATTATCCATATACGTTATCTACTGAAGAACAACAAAAGTGGCAGTCACATTGCCAAAACAAGCTTCAATATGGTGGTAAAGGTATTTTATCTATTGATGAATTTATGATAAAAATTGAAAACCTAGCACATGAACATGAGACCAATAAAGAAAAAATGTTGGTATTAAAAGCTTTATATGAATTTTTGCAAGGGTAGTTAATTTTATCAATATGAATAATTGGCAATTTGTTTCGTTTGTTATATTAATCATTAGCGCTTGGTTTTTGACTAGTATTTTAAAAAGAATAGCACCTTTGATCTTCAAAATAACAGTAGATAATGAACCAGTATTTGTGCGCTTCTTTGGACAATCAATGCGAATGTTCTTATTTTTTATGATTATTGATTATGGATCGCATTACCTAGGGCTATCGTTAAATGCTAAAGCATAGATAGCATCAGGAACACTTAAGTATTTTGCTATAGGATATTTATTACTTGGTTGTATTGAGTTATTTACTTCATTGTATTTAGCGAAAATTGATAAGAATTCAGCCGCTATTATACGACCTATAATGACTACATTTAAGATCATTACTGTAATTTTTATGCTACTTAGTTGGTTTGAAAGTGCCGGCTATAATATAGCGACTATTTTAACTGGGCTAGGTATAGGTATAGGTAGTTTAGCTATTGCCTTAACAGCACAAAAAACCCTCGAGAATGTCTTTGGTGCATTTACCTTTTACAGTGCAAAACCAATTAAACCTGGTGACTTTTATAAATTTGGCGATTTAGTTGGTACTTTAGAAGAAATAGGTTTACGTTCTACTCGTATTAGAAATACTTAATCGTTCAATTGTACCTGTCCCTAACTCAGTTTTTTCTTCAAAAGAGCTAGAAAATTACGCTGAAATTGATCGACGTCATTATAATCGAGAATTCAGATTTCGTTTGGAGACCTCATCCGATCAACTTAGGCAATTATGGATAAGGCTTAGGGATTTATTACACGTTCATAAACGAGTTTTATCAACAGCAGCCCTGGCCCGTTTTGAATAAATTAGGCCTGATGCTTTTGTTGTCGTAGTTAATTGTTACGTAGATACAAAGTCGATTATCGCTTTTAAAGCCGTAGCGGAATATTTTAATTTATATGTTATTGATATGATTATATATTTATATATTTAGGTATTTAGGTATTTAGTGGGAGATACCACAACAACAAGTATTGATGGGTAGAGCAGTTTCTCCTAATGAAAGTTCAGTTATTGACGCTAAAGCTAATATGGATTTATTAGGTGAAGAAAATAAATTACCATTCCTTGACTTTACAGATGACGGTGTCACAGAACGTACCAATACTTTAAGCTATCCTCGAGAAGGTACCTTGTAAGGAAAAAAGTCACTCGATAGTGGTAAGTTAGCTTTAGGTGACGTTTATGATGAGTTAATAGAAGAACATAACTGTGGACGAATATAATCACTGCCTGCTTTTGAAGTCGATAATATTTAACGAGATAACTTTATTATAATAAAGTTGTTGATACTAACTGCAGTATCTATGTTATTTAATTTATAAGGTATTATATTATCCTGCATTACGGCTATACGCTAGGCTCTACTCTGGCGTTATTCTGTAATGCAGCATCAATATTTTTATTGCTCAGCTGTTGTGCTGTATCGCAAAGAGAAGTTATAGATTAAGATAAATAACAGATAAGTAACAGATAAGTAATTAATTACTACGCTAGGAATTATTACTTTTCAAAGCGTGAAATTAAGCTAGAAGTATCCCAACGATTACCACCATTCTGTTGAATTTCTTGATAATAGCCATCAAGTTGTTTAGTTACCGTTAAGTCAGCACCTAGCTTTTCAGCTTCTTTGAAAGCGATAGCGAGATCTTTTCTTACCCAATCAACGGCAAAACCAAAATCAAACTCGCCCGCGCACATCGTTTTGCCGCGATTATCCATTTGCCAAGAGCCTGCAGCGCCTTTACCAATAGTATCAAGTAATTTATCAGTATCTAACCCCGCTTTTTTAGCAAAGTTCAAACCTTCTGCTAATCCCTGTACTGTATTAACAAAACAGATTTGATTGACCATTTTAGCCAATTGACCAGAGCCAACAGGACCCATTATTTGACTAAAACGAGCGAATGCAGCCATAACAGGTTGAGCTTTTGCAAAGACAGCCTCATCACCACCGACCATTACCGTAAGCACACCATTTATGGCGCCAGCTTGACCACCAGAAACGGGCGCATCTAAAAAGTGTTGACCCTTTTTATCTGCAATAGTAGCAAGTTCAATGGCAAGCTCTGCTGATGCTGTAGTATGGTCGACAAAGATACTACCTTTAGTAAGACCGGCAAAAACCCCGTGTTCACCTAATGCAATCTGTCTAACGTCATCATCATTACCGACGCAAGCAAAGACAATATCACAATCTTTTGCGGCTTTTGCTGGCGTTGGTGCAATATCGCCAGCAAATTCTTTCTGCCAGGCTAAAGCTTTATCGTTATTACGGTTATACACACACACTTGATGACCTGCATTTTTCAAATGCCCTGCCATCGGGTAACCCATAACACCAAGACCAATAAATGCTACTTTCATATTTCTACCTTTTAACTCATTAATTCAATAGCAACAGTTTACGTTAGTTTTTTATTTTGCTCTAGCAACTTTATAAATCCTAATATTTAATATAAACTAAGTTGCGCGCAATATAATCGCGCAAAATAAAGTAATCATTACAAGTTTTAAAATATACTTTTTATTTAACGTTAAGGGATACCTAGATGAGTAATATTTATCAATTTTCGGTACAGAACAATAAAGAAGAAACGATTGAGTTAACTCACTATGCCGATAAAGTGATACTTATTGTCAATACGGCAAGTAACTGTGGCTTTACCCCCCAATATCAAGGGTTACAGACGCTACATGAGTCTTTTCAAGCACAAGGTTTTGAAGTATTGGCTTTCCCTTGTAATCAATTTAAACAACAAGAAGCTGGTAGTAATGAAGAAATACAGCAGTTCTGTGATCTACGCTTCAATATAAAATTTCCGCTATTTAATAAAATTGATGTTAATGGTGATAATGCGGCGCCATTGTTTAATTATTTAAAACAAGAGGCACCTGGTTTTCTTGGTTCTAAATCAATTAAATGGAATTTCACTAAATTTTTAATAAACCGCCAAGGTGAAGTAGTAAAACGTTATGCGCCAACCACTAAACCAGAAGCAATTACCGCTGATATTGAAAAGTTATTAAAATAGCTGATGAGTGATAATTTACTATTAGAGAAGCAGTTATGTTTTCGAATTTATAGTTTGAATAAATTAATGTGTCGCCTCTATGCGCCAATTCTAAAAGAGTTAACATTAACCTATCCTCAATATTTAGCTATGCTAGTTTTATGGCAACATAAAGAAGGTATTTCAGTTAAAAAATTAGGTAGTCAACTTGATTTGGACTCGGGCACCCTTTCGCCATTATTAAAACGAATGGCAACTCAAGGTTTACTTAGCAGAATTCGTCAGTCTAAAGATGAGCGAGTGGTTATCATTAAGTTAACTTTAAAGGGCATAGCGCTACAAAAAGACGCTGAGCATATTCCTGGAAAAATGTTTGGGGTAACGGGCTTAACACCTGACAAGTTAAAGAGTTTGACGCTAAATCTTGATCAGTTAATTGATAAGATGGGTAATTAAGAAATATTTACACTGTAAGTAGAAAACTACTTACAGTGTTTTTTGGTTTACTTAACGCTTATTGAATAGTTATAAAAATGTATAGGCAATTATATTTTAAGAGAACAAAGTATTATGCAATCTCTCAACAACAAAATTGGCATCATCTTCATCAACTAAAAAGCATAAGTTATTAGCACTAGCGCCGTGACAAATCATACGGATGTTAATATCATTTATCGTTTCAAATATGCTTTGACCAATACCTTTAGTGCCCGTTAAACCATTACCGATAACAGCAACTAACGACAAGCCATTCTCAACACTCACTTCACAAAGTTGTTCTAATTCAGCAACAACAGCATTAGTAATTAATGATTGTGTGGAACCACTTGGGTTATCAAAGGTTAAAGCGACACTAATCTCACTAGTGGTGATCAGATCAACACTTAATTCATGTTTAGCCAATACGCCAAATACTTTCGCTAAAAAGCCACTTGCATGAAGCATCGCTGGACTTTTCACCGTCACTAACGTCTGCTCTCGTCTCAAAGCAATTGAACGATACGTTGGGTTAGAGTCAACTTCTTTTTTGATTTGCGTGCCGCCCTTTTCAGGCTCTTTACTTGAACCAACAAAAACAGGAATGTTACGTCGCATAGCTGGAATAAGTGTTGCTGGGTGTAGTATTTTAGCACCAAAGGTAGCCATTTCAGCGGCTTCGCCAAAGCTAATTTCTTTAATCGCTCGCGCTTGCTCTGTAATACGTGGATCGGTGGTAAAAATACCAACCACATCAGTCCAAATAGATAAATTAGTTCCATTTAGCGCTTCAGCGAGTAACGCTGCTGAATAATCTGAGCCACCTCGTCCTAGCGTCGTTGTATGACCACGGCTATCTTGTCCAATAAATCCTTGAGTGACGATGATTTTATTTATAAGTTTAGGTGCAAGTAGCTGCGTACATTGCTTACCTAATTCATTGATGTCCACTATCGCTTTACCATGTAAACTATTAGTTTTCATGACTTGCTGTACATTGAAGTACTCACCAGCAACATCAATAGATTGTAAGACTTGTGCAAAAATACGTGAGCTAAATTGCTCGCCAAAAGCCAGGATCGCATCCGTGGTTTTGGTCGAGTATTGTAGTGATTGTATTAAAGCATGCTGCGTTAATTCATCAAGTAAGCTGTTTATTTCTTGATTGAGCGCAGCTTCTACCTCGCTAGATAAATGCAGGGTAATATTGATTTGAATCGCATGGATATTTTCAATAATATCCTTTTGTTCATTAACAGGAATATTTTTTTGACTTAACCGCACTAAATAATTGGTTACACCGGCACTTGCAGAAACAACGATTAAGCGGTTACTGGTATTATTCTTTATAATATGAGCACATCGTAACATTGCTTCAAAATCGGCAACACTAGTGCCGCCAAACTTAGCTACGATTAAGGATGGTGTTGATTGTACTAAATTCATAAATTTCTCCCATAAAAATACTAATCATTTACTGATGTATTAACCAAGTAAATAACTATTGGAAGAGCATGACTGAGTAGTTAACGAATGGTGTATTTTGTTGTTTAGGGGGAACAGAGTAAACAGCAAATAAACGATAATTTTCAGCCAGAAGCTCTCCACCTATTAATTTATGCTTAATGATACCTAATTAATTAGGCATCATTTAACAAATACGTCAGGTGACAGCCATAAGGATTCAACCTTGGTGACCGAATACTTAAGTCCACTCTTAAATACTCTCGGCGATAACTTCCCTCAAAAACGGTCATTGGAAATGTGGTTCCTCGCGTTTTCTACCTAAGTTTCGCACCTCTTCTGGTACATCGAACTTTAGAGTATTCACCCTAAACTACAATGCGGCATCATTAAACCTGATTTTGCACAATATTGCAACAGACTTTTATATGCACTTTAAAGTACTTTTTGAGCAAGCACTTTATCAAAATAATTGTTATAGTTAATAATTATCAATGTTATGGGTAACTTAATTAAATCATATGGATTTATTTCTTCTTAAAAAAATCATTACCGTCTTGATAATGCCTATTAATATAGTGCTGTTATTACTTATTTTTGCGCTCGTAGTTCATGGTAAAAAACCAAAAAGAAGTATTAAGAGTATATCGGCAGCGTTAGTTATTCTCTTGATCAGCGCCTTTCCACCTTTTTCAGATAGGGTTATGACTGCGATTGAAAATGATTACCCACCCTATGTTAAAAGTAATGTGCCAATCGATTATATTGTTGTCCTAGGTTGCGGTCATAATACCAATGCTGAACTACCGGTAACTAGCCAACTAAAAACGTGTTCGTTACAAAGAATGGTTGAGGCGTTGCGTATTTATCAAATACACCCCGAAGCAAGAATAATCACTTCAGGTTATGCTGGCCATAATTTGGTTTCAAATGCTGAAACTGTAAAGCAGTCATTAGTACTTTTAGGCGTTCCTGCGCAAAAGATTATTACCGAAAACTTCCCCAAAGACACTGAAGAAGCAGCAGAGTTAATTGCGCCAAGGGTTCAAGGTACCCAAATTATACTAGTCACGAATGCTGACCATATGCCTCGCTCTATAGAATACTTTCACGAAAAAGGCATAGACGCTATTGCAGCACCCACTGGTTATTGGGTAAGAAGTCCACAGAGCAGTAAGAGTTGGCCTCACTATATGCCAAGCAGTAAAAAACTGGAGCAAAGCACTATTGCCTGGTATGAAAGTTTAGGGATGATAGTGCAATGGTTTAAATCTCTCTTTAACTAAGCTAATTATAAAAAGTGATAGTGGCTCTAAATGAGTGTTAAACTGGATTATTAATATCAACAAATAGTACTTCAAGACCATGCTTTTCAGCTAAATGTTCACCTAACGCTTTTACACCATAACGCTCAGTGGCATGGTGACCTGCAGCAAAAAAGTGAATGTCCATTTCATGAACAATATGGGTAGTTTGCTCTGATACTTCTCCCGATAAAAAGGCATCTATGCCCTGCTCTGCCGCCAATTCAATATACCCTTGACCACCGCCAGAACACCAAGCGATAGTTTTTATTGGCTTATTACTCGGCGGAGCTATATGCAAACATTCTCGCTCGAGTCTGTTATTAATTAATTGGCTAAAATCTTTACCACTACACGCTTGTTTAAAACGTCCTTGCATAGCAACACTTAACGGATTACCAAGCTCTAATGGTTCAACGGCTTCAATGTTAAAGATCTTAGCGAGCTGAGCATTATTACCAAGCGTTGGATGAATATCTAAAGGCAAATGGTAGGCAAATAAATTAATGTCATTGACTAATAACGCCTTGATACGGTTATGCTTCATACCACGAATAGCATAAGGCTCATTTTTCCAAAAGTAACCATGGTGTACCAATATGGCATCGGCTTTTTCACTTATCGCACGCTCAATAAGTGCTTTAGATGCAGTAACCCCAGTGACGACTTTGTGAATGTTTTCACCCCCTTGAACTTGTAGTCCATTGACAGTGAAATCTTTTATTTTCTGTGGCTTTAACAGCGCTGTTAAATAGAGCTCTAAATCTATACTTTTCATATGTCTGGTACTTTCTAGTAATAGTTAATAAATATGTTTTACTGATAGATAACTGTTTTATCTATTAGTTTCGTTGCTCTTTCTAGCTGACTCTCTTGGTGTATTCATGCTAGTAACTTTGACTGGTTGAAAACTGTGTTTTATTTGCCATTTTGGTTTAATCGGCGTTAACGGCAGTACCCGTTTTTTTGCAACAATGACATAAACAGAACCTAAAGCAGGTAAATAACTTCTAGCAAAATGATGCCACTTTTTATATAAGTTATCTTCGCTCATTTTGCCGGTTAAGCTAGTATGTAAACAACGTTGATCAGCTAAGATTTCAAAACCCATTAAATGTAGCCAATCTTTTACTCTCATCGGTGAGAAAAAATGTTCATTCCAAGGTGTTTTAGTGCGTCTATAAGGCAATAAACGATTTAGCCCAACAAGACTTAATGGGTTAAAACCGGTTAACACTAAATAGCCATTTGGAATTAGCACCCTATTAGCTTCACGAACCACATGGTGGGGATCAAGAGAAAATTCAAGTGTATGACTTAACAAACAAACATCAACACTATGCTCTTGCAGCGGTAAATCATCAATATCGCCAACTACATCTGCTAAGCCATATTTACTACTGATATTTACTTTGTGGTTTATAGTGCAATTAGGTATTTCAATTTCACTACTTAATGCGCCTACCTTAATTAAATGGTAGCCAAAAAACTTTTGCCACCAAGGGGCAAGTTCCTGCTCTATTGCCTTTTTAATAACTTCACCATTAGGTAAAGCTTGCCAAGAACTTGGGTAATGCGGTTGTCGAAAAGCTAATGCTGGTTTCATAGAGACTTCTTTTAGGCGTATAATCAAAGTAAGTATATAACGAACTACAGGTAAAATCTTTTATGACTAACTCACAACAGATTGTTACAGCAATTAGCGCTTTTAACGATAATTACATTTGGGCAATATCTACTCAAAGCAACGATAACATAGCGCTTGTTGATCCCGGGGATGCTCTTGTATGTATAGATTACTTAGAAAAAAATAATCTAATGTTAAGCACTATTTTAATTACCCATCATCACAGAGATCATGTTGGCGGTATTCAACATCTACTTGAATATGCAAAAGCTAAAGTATGGCCTGTAACGGTTTACGGGCCAGCAAACGAAAATATTGCTCAGCTTGATGTCACACTGAAAGAAAACGATACTGTCATTATAGCTGAACTTGATTGCCAGTTTACTGTCCTTGACTTGCCTGGGCATACTAAAGGTCATATAGCTTATCATAACGAAGACATACTCTTTTGTGGTGACACACTATTTTCAGGGGGCTGTGGTCGATTATTTGAAGGTACACCAAAACAAATGCATCAATCTTTGACTAAGCTAGCACATTTAGCATCTGATACCTTAATATACTGCGCTCATGAATATACACAAGCAAATTTAGCCTTTGCCTTAGCCGTTGAACCCAATAACAGTGATTTGCGTAACTATGTCGAGCAAGTAAATAATAAGCGCCAACAAAATCAAGCAACGATTCCAAGTAATATAGCCCAGGAATTACTGATAAACCCGTTTCTACGTTGCCATAAGCAGTCGGTTAAACTGGCCGCAAATTCCTATAGTAAGCAAAACCAAAGTAGTGATAGTGAGGTTTTTTCTGTGATTAGAGCATGGAAAGATAACTTTTAGTAACAGTATTTTTATACTAATTATAGCGGGAACTATTTTCACCTATTGCTTAAATATGCTAATCTAGTTAATCATTTTTAATTCCCGCCGATTTACTGATTATCCATGAAGTATTTATTATTACCCATTGTAGTTCTTTTAGCTGGCTGTCAAAGCCTCTCCCAAAGTGATGATAATACCATTACTGATAATCAAATTGTAGAGTCTCAAATTGAAATTGCAGATCCTATAGAAATTAATCAAGCACTGTTAGCTGATGAAAGCATTAATGTTATCCACCCAATTGCCGATGTTGACTTTTCTATAAATAATACGTTAAAAGCTCAAAAAACTATTGATGAAAATAATATTTGGTCACGTATTCGTCACCAAATAACCTTTGATATACCGGAAGAGAAACGTCTTGTCTCGCAGAGAAACTGGTACGTAAAGCACCCAAGCTACCTTAAGCGTGTCGCTAAGCGTGCTGAACCATTCCTTCACTATATTGTTGAACAATTAGAAAAGAATGATATGCCCATTGAACTAGCGCTTTTACCCATTGTAGAAAGTGCATTTGACCCTTTTGCTTATTCACATGGTCGTGCTTCTGGTCTGTGGCAGTTTATACCTGGCACCGGTAAACGCTTTGGTATGAAGCAAAACTGGTGGTATGACGGCCGGCGTGATGTCGTTGCTTCAACAGAAGGCGCCATTAAATACCTCAAATATTTGAATAAATTTTTTGATGGTGATTGGATGCTAGCCTTAGCCGCTTATAACTCAGGTGAAGGCCGTGTTAGAAAAGCAGTTAGAAAAAATAAAAGTCTAGGTAAAGCTAGCGATTTTTGGTCACTTGATTTACCAAAAGAGACCCGCGCTTATGTGCCAAAATTACTAGCCTTAGCAGATATTATAAAACGTCCTGAAGCATTTAACTTATCACTTTATTCTATCGATAATAAAAGTGTCTTGAGTCAGGTTGATATTAAATCACAACTCGATTTAGCTAAAGCAGCAACCTTAGCTAGTTTATCGTTAGCTGAATTACAACATCTCAATCCTGGTTTTAACCGTTGGGCAACAGATCCTAATGGTCCTCATCGTTTATTATTACCTTCTCATACGGTAGAGAAATTTGAGTTAGGGCTAAGTAAACTGAGCAACAAAGACCGACTAGCTTGGCAGCGCTATAAAATTAAGAGTGGTGATAACTTAGGACTTATTGCCAATAAATTTAATACCCGTGTAGGATTAATCCAACAAGTTAATAACATCAAGGGTAATCAAATCCGTACTGGCAAACATTTACTTATTCCTGTGGCAGCTAAATCACTAGACAGCTATATTTTTTCGCAGGAACAACGTATTGCCAAAAAACAGAGTAGACCACAAAAAGGCCGTAAGATTATTCATACCGTAAAATCGGGAGATAATTTATGGGATATAGGTCGTAAATATAAAGTAAAGAGTAAAAGTATTGCGAAATGGAATGGTTTTGCTCCTAGAGATACCTTAAAACTTGGCCAAAAATTAGTGATTTGGCAAAAAGAGACAAATAAAACAAGCTATGCCAATAATAAATCACTTCACAATGTCGAAAACGCTATTATGCGAAATATTACTTATAAAGTGCGCAGTGGCGATTCATTTGCGCGCATAGCCGATAAGTTTAATGTACTGATTAGTGATATTGAGCGCTGGAACAATCTTGATAGAAATAAATATTTACAGCCAGGACAACGATTAAAGCTAGCTGTTGATGTAACTAATAATATTTAACGCTTGAGCTCTGTCTTTATTCAATACCTCGAAGATGAAAGTGAGCAGTACTGCTCGCTTTTTTATTTTCTAATTTATTCATTCAAACTAATAAATAAACTATAAACGCTGGCTAGTGAAGTCGACAAAAAATGTTTTTGTTAGATCTCCCCTGTCGACTGTTATCCACAAACGCCAATCCATCAGTTCTTCACTACAGCTTGCCAATAAGCTTTGTGCCATATAAGTACCTTGATTAGCTCCTTGCTCGAAGAAAAGCGGTATCTTGCCCATAAACAT
>JBKEHN010000081.1:0-13311 GCA_046710905.1 Colwellia sp. | reverse complement strand
GAATAACTATTCTCTTCAATCAATGCCTTGCCTAAAGGCGTTTCTAATTCCAGCTGAATCATGCCTATTCAAGTGAAACGGGTATATAACTACGTTTTTATTATCTATCGTATAAAGTGTAACCTTATTTTTTATTTTCTTAGTATCTAAAAATAATCAGTCACATAAAAGCAGCCTTATAGTTGTAGAGCTAAACTCAAGATATCACATTTAAATAATCTCCATATAAGTATTCAAAATACATAAAAATCATGGATGCATAAAAAGAAGTAATTATTGATATAAGTATTATATCTAGTAGTAAAATTATAAGTATTAAAATCATTAATACTTAGGTGTCTGCAGATATAAAATAAATCTAATATTCTGTTTTTATTATGTAAAAAAAATATTTATAAATATATTAATAAATATTTATGGATTAATCAGTAGTCATACTCTTTAGGATATCGGTAAAAACTTATTCGCATGATTAAACAATATTACGGTGGAAATTATTTTGGAATTTGAAACACTTTTTTCTTTGGGTCTTTATTTTAGTGCAATGTTAGGTATTGGTCTGTATGCATATCGTAAATCCACGAATGATGTTTCAGGTTACATGCTTGGTGGTAGAAGTTTAAGCCCTAGTGTTGCAGCCCTTTCTGCAGGAGCATCTGACATGAGTGGTTGGATGTTAATGGGCTTACCTGGGGCTATGTATATTTCAGGTGTCAGTAGTTTATGGGTTGCAGTTGGCCTAGTTGCTGGTGCATTTTTAAATTATCTTATCGTTGCTCCTCGCCTTAGAACTTATACCGAAGTCGCCAATGACTCTATAACGTTACCTGATTTTTTTGAAAATCGCTTTAATGATAAATCTCGCTTATTAAGAGTTATTTCTTCTGTAGTTATAGTCGTATTTTTTACGCTTTATACCTCAAGCGGTATTGTTGCTGGTGGTAAACTGTTTGAAAGCTCTTTTGGTTTAAATTATGAAATAGGTTTGTATGTTACTGCTGCTGTAGTTGTCGCGTACACATTATTTGGTGGTTTTTTAGCGGTAAGCTTAACTGACTTTGTTCAAGGTTGTATCATGTTTATCGCTTTAGTATTAGTGCCAGTAGTGACTATTAGCGAGGTGGGCGGTTTATCAGAAATGTACTCAACCATTAATACCATAAATCCGGCCTTGTTAGATATTTTTAGTGGGGTAAGTTTAATTGGTATTTTTTCAGCCATGGCTTGGGGGTTAGGTTACTTTGGTCAGCCTCATATAATCGTTCGTTTTATGGCTATACGTAGTGTTAAAGACATGCCTACGGCTCGTCGTATTGGTATGAGTTGGATGATAGTTTCAATTATTGGTGCTATGGCAACAGGCCTTGCTGGTATTGCCTATATTACCAGAAAAGGCCTACAGATTGATGATGCTGAAACTATATTTATTCTATTATCTCAAATCTTATTTAGCCCATTAATTGCTGGTTTTTTATTAGCGGCAATTTTAGCAGCAATTATGAGTACTATTTCTTCTCAACTTTTAGTTACATCGAGCTCTTTAACTGAGGACTTTTACAAAACATTTTTGAATCGTGACGCTAGCGAAAAGCAACAGGTATTAGTTGGACGAATATCAGTGGTTTTAGTGGCGCTGGTTGCAATCTCCTTAGCATATGATCGAAATACCTCTATTTTGTCATTAGTAAGTAATGCTTGGGCTGGTTTTGGTGCGGCTTTTGGTCCAGTTGTTATCGGTAGCTTATATTGGAAAGCAATGACTAGAAATGGTGCCCTAGCAGGGATGGTAACTGGAGCAGTTACTGTATTATTATGGATTTTTCTACCTTTCACTATTAATGGGCAACCATTAAGTTCAGTGATGTATGAAATAGTACCAGGCTTTATTTTATGTTCCTTAGTTATCTATGTGGTAAGTAAAATGGCACCACAAAATGACCTTAAGGTTTTAGCCAAGCATGATGAAATGTTAACACATCATATTTAAATAGTTGAATTCCTAACTTCATTCTAAAACATTTGTGATTGACTGGAGATTAATACCAAGTTGATTAAGTTCTCTCCCACTTAGCGAGAATTAAAAGGCTTAGAGGCAAGGCATTGATTGAAGAGAATGGTTATTCAGGTGAATAAACTCCTGCATTCCCTAATAAGCTGCATCCGTGCAGCGTCCTTATTAAAATCAATAACGCAGCATGTAAGCCTTTTAAACTCGCCCTCTGGGAGCTTTCTTGATGGCCACTAACATGGTTAAATTTATTTGATTTAGAATGACTAAACCGAAACAAATTTTCCTTGTTAATGAACATCAAGCAAGCTCTGAGTTGGGAAGAAATTTAATCAAATTGGTATAACATCCTCTACATTTTACATTTCTAGATAACAGTAGACTAAATACAATTGTAATTAACTCTAAATAGTTGCAAAGCAACTATTTTATAATTTTTGAGATAAAGCCCATGCTTTTTAATGATTCTTTTAATACTGATTGCCCAATTCGTCAGAACATTCGTAAATTTTATCGTATAGATGAAAATATAGCGGTAGATCATATTCTTCCTTTAGCAGAAGTTAATGTGAGCGCCAGAAGTAGGGCTTGGGAAAGAGCACGTAAGATGGTGCTTAATATTCGCCAAGACCAAAAGGGTAATGGTGCGATAGACTCATTATTAAAAGAATATTCACTTTCAAGTGAAGAAGGTGTGGTATTAATGTGTTTGGCTGAAGCCTTATTACGGGTGCCAGATAAGCATACTCAGGATGCGTTAATTCGTGACAAAATATCGCAAGGTCAGTGGAGTACTCATCTTGGTAGCAGTGATTCCTTATTCGTGAATGCTTCTTCGTGGGGGTTATTAATAACAGGCTCTATGGTTGATTATGCCGATAAACGAAAAAAAGATAGCTTTGGTTTATTGAAAAAAACGATAGGTCGTTTAGGTGAACCTGTTATTCGTAAATCAATGAACTATGCCATGAAAATTATGGGCAAACAGTTTGTCATGGGTGAAACTATCACTGCAGCAACGGAACGTGCTGCGACAAAAGAGCAACAAGGTTATGTGTATTCCTACGATATGCTTGGCGAGGGAGCTCGCACCATGGATGATGCGAATCGCTACTTTAAATCCTATCAAGATGCGATAGACGTTATTGGCTTAGCCGCGATTACTTCGGGTAAAAATAATCCTCGTAAAGTTCCAGGTATTTCGGTAAAACTTTCTGCTATTCATCCACGTTATGAATTTACACATAAAGCGCGAGTAATGGCTGAAATTGTGCCAAAACTTAAAGCACTTTGTTTACAAGCAAAACACTTTAATATTGGTTTGACGGTCGATGCAGAAGAAGCTGAGCGATTAGATATTTCTCTAGATGTCATTGAAGCGGTATTTAGTGACCATGACTTAGCTGGGTGGGATGGCTTTGGTATGGCATTACAAGCTTATCAACAGCGCGCAATTTTTGTTGTCGACTGGTTGCGTGAATTAACCATACGTATTGACCGTAAAATGATGGTGCGTTTAGTAAAAGGTGCTTACTGGGACACAGAAATTAAGAATACACAAAAAGATGGCCATGCGCATTTCCCTGTATTCACACGAAAGTCTTCTACTGATGTTTCTTACCATGCTTGTGCGAATAAATTATTAGCATATAGAGATACTATCTATCCTCAGTTTGCTACGCATAATGCCTACACTGCTGCGACTATTGTTGAGCTTGCCGGTGATGATAAATATGGCTTTGAATTTCAATGTTTGCATGGCATGGGCGACTCTTTGTATGATCAAATAGTGACCGATGAAAATATTCAATGTCGGATCTATGCACCTGTCGGACATCATGAAGATCTACTTGCTTATTTAGTACGCCGTTTACTAGAAAATGGAGCTAACTCTTCTTTTGTTAATGCCATTGTTGATGAGACAAAGCCGGTGGAATCGTTACTGGAAGACCCTGTTGAGAAAACTCAACGTTTAAAAGATAAATACAACAATCAAATCATTAAACCTATTGCATTATATTATAGCGAAAATGGCGCTAACCGTGATAATTCTAAAGGTTTAGATTTAAGCGATATTAATGAGATTACCCCGTTAAAAGCGTCATTAGATAACTGGTTTTTGGATAACAGTCTAACTCAAGATGATATTCCAGAAGGTGCGAATGCCGTCAAAAATCCGGCAAATCATAATGAAATCATTGGGTTTCACCAACATCACAACAAAGATGACATGTTGGCGATGATAGATACTGCACAAACGGCCTTTGCCTCTTGGTCACAAACACCGGTATCTGAACGCGCTGCGTTATTATGTCGCGTGGCTGATATTCTTGAACGTCATATGGACGAGCTTATTGCCTTGTGTATAAAAGAGGCGGGGAAAGTCGCTCAAGATGGTATCGATGAAGTAAGAGAGGCGGTTGATTTTTGTCGTTATTACGCGCAACGAGCGATTGAACTGGCAGTAGATAACCGCTTAGAAGCACGTGGTGTAGTGTTATGTATCAGTCCGTGGAACTTTCCATTAGCCATCTTTTTAGGACAAGTTGCTGCGGCAATTGCCACGGGTAATACGGTACTGGCCAAACCTGCAGAGCAAACCAGTTTAATTGCCCTGCGCACGATTGAATTAATGAAGTCAGTTGGTTTACCTGATGGCGTAGTACAAGCAGTGATTGCTAAGGGTAGTCAAGTGGGCAGCGTTATTATTCCCGACGAGCGCATTCAAACTGTTATGTTTACCGGCTCTACTGAAACCGGCACCATCATTTCACAAACTTTAGCTGAGCGTGGTGGCGACCAAGTGCCTTTCATTGCTGAAACTGGTGGTCAAAACTGTATGGTCGTTGACTCTACAGCGCTACCAGAGCAAGTTGTTGATGATGTTATCTCATCAGGATTTCAATCGGCAGGCCAGCGTTGTTCAGCACTTCGTGTATTGTTTTTGCAAGAAGATATTGCTGATAATGTGATCATTATGCTCAAAGGTGCTTTAGCAGAATTACATGTCGGTGATCCAGAAAAATTAAGCACTGATGTTGGTCCAGTTATTGATCAAAGAGCACTCGATGCACTCAATGCACACAGTGACTATATGCAAAGCCATGGTGAGCTACTGTACCAATGTGCTATTTCTAATGAAATATCTACAGATAAAGGCCATTTCTTTTTTGCCCCTCGACTTTATGAGATTAGTGATATTAACGTATTAAAGCAGGAAGTTTTCGGTCCTTGTGTTCATATTGTTCGCTTTAAAGGCAACGAAATAGAACAGGTTATTGATAACATTAATGGCACAGGTTTTGGATTAACTATGGGTATTCATACCCGCATTGAACACAGAGCTTTTGATTTAGCCCGATTATCACGAGCAGGTAATGTTTATATCAATCGTAATACCATTGGCGCAATTGTTGGTGTACAACCTTTTGGTGGTCGTGGTCTTTCAGGTACAGGTCCCAAAGCCGGTGGGCCGAATTACCTAATGCGTTTAGTTAAAGAAAAGGCAACACCCGATGCCGAAAAATTTAATTTGTTACCCTCACAAGTTAAAGCTTTAGATGGCGATGCACAATCTGATAAAGAAGCTGTTGTGTTTATGAATAAGGCGAATGCAACAGAGAAAAGTTGGCGTTTAACCGAGTTAAATACCCGTATTTCTTGTGTTCGTCAATTGTTAGCAAAAATTGCCCATGTCGGTATTGTTGATGATTTAGCCGAAGATTTAAATCGCAGTTTAACTGCGGCTCGTTCTCAATTAATTGATATTGAAAAACGTTTAAAAAAGCCAACATTATTACCTGGACCTACAGGTGAGTCTAATATTCTTTATTTGGAGAACCGCGGTAATATTATATGTTTTGCTGATGCAACCGTTAGCTTTCACTTTTGGGTACTCTCTATTGTGACGGCATTGGCCACGGGTAATACCGTTATTAGTGTTGTTTCTGATCTGTATTATGATGAGGCGTTAGCCTTTAGAGATAAGTTTATTGCGACAGGCGCTGCAAAGGGTGTATTTCAAGTTGCGCGATTACGCCATTTAGCAACGATGTTGGCACATCCTGCCTTAGCTGGAGTGGTTGTTGATAGCCATTGTGATCGTAAACATTATATCAGTGAGAAATTAGCACAACGTCAGGGCGCTATATTACCGGTGATCAGTTCAGAATACTTTGATAGTTTAATTCAGCGTTTACTGACAGAAAAAACTATCAGTGTTGATACTACAGCTTCCGGTGGTAATACATCACTCATGACTTTAGTAGAAGAGGATTAGTGATTTATTCTACGTTAAATCACTACTCTATCTTAAATCTATTCGTATGATTAGTTAATAACATCGCTCTTAACCCACAAAAAGATAAGTCGGTAACGTTAATGGCTGGGCATCATAGATGCCCAACTTTTATCTTCAGATAACGGCATGCAGTGGTGTCATGCTTGTTAATTGTAGCTAGCCTCGATGACTTATATTACATCATTAAATAATCAACAATATTTTCAATACAATAGGTAAAAAATATGGCCATGAACAATACATCCTCTAAAGACAAGATGAATGAAGAAGAGGAATATTCAAATATATCAATGGTGAAAGAGACCATGTCAGAAGAGAGTGCTATGGTCTTCTTGTGTAAATACAGTAAGTTAGAGGAAGAGGCGTCTCTTTGTTTTGTTTTAGGCTACAACTAATAGTAAAAGCGATAACTTACTATACAGCTGCAAAAAGAAATTAAAGCACCCGGAAGTAGTAATAGAGCAATATAACTTGATTCATTTATCTACTTTTATAGTCTTAACTACATTAGATATATAACTAAAATGTAAAATAATGATGACTTTAATTTTATATTTTAGTTTGCCATTTTCACCTCAAGCTTAGGTATTTCCAATAAGTATTAAACCTGTAGTGCTCACCTTAACTTCACAGTTATATAGGAGGGTCTAGCTTATTTTGATCATAACTTTAGTGCATCCCAATAAATGCACATATTTTATATCTTCATAGCAAATATTTTTTGGTTAGGTATGCATAATGAATAGCAATAAAGATTGTAAAGATGAGTTGTTAATAGAGTTAAAACGCTTATTAAATAAAGATAGATTTAGTACACAATTACAACTCGCTAATGCTTTGCAAGGTATTGGTTTTAATGATATATCACAGGCTAAAGTAGCACGTCTAATAAAAAAGACTGGTGCTATTAAAATTAGAGATAATCGTAAATCATCTTTTTACCAAATACCTGAAAATCCTCATTTAAATATAAAGTGTAGTATTTCTTCAGTAGTAATGAGTATTAACCATAATAATACTCACGTGGTAATTAAAACAGTGAAGGGCGGCGCTTTAGTTATATCGCAGATGATTGAATCACAAAGTAATGAATTGGGCATATTAGGCTGTTTAGCTAGTTGTAGCACTATATTAATAATTCCAATGGAAACAAAAAATTTAGATGACCTTATTATTACATTAATAAGATACTTAAATTAAACGCGATAAATATGAACAATAAAGAATGATGAATGATCTAAATTTTTCTATTTATAAGTGAGTACTTATACCCAATCAACCTCAAGATGTAAGATTGAGCTGGAATTATAAACGCCTTTAGGCAAGGCATTGATTAAAGAGAGTGGTTATTCAGGAGAATGTGCTCCTGCATTCTCTAATAAGCTGTATCCATGCAGCGTCCTTATCGAAATCAATAACGTAGCATAAAGCGTTTATAAACCTACCCTGTGGGGACGGCTGAGCAAATCATATTGATCGTTGCGTATATAATTAAGGGAATTACCCTTAGTAAAATAGGCGCCTTGATTATGAATCACTCAGCCGTCCTGAAACGAGCATCTTGAAGTTATTTGGGTACAGGTATAATTCGCTGGCTATTACTCATCATATATTTGATATGTTTGATATATCACAATTAATGATCTCATTTTCGAGAAAGCTATAGCTGTCGGTTAAAACTTGTTATACAGTTCTTTTTTAAACTATAAATATAGTTATGAGGTATCTGTGCAGGTAAAGAAAGAATCAGTCGGACAAATTCGCCAAAAGAATGTGGCGCTTATTTTAACTGCGGCTAAAACAGAGTTTGTAACCCACGGTTTTAAAGGAGCATCAATTAAGCGTATTGCCGAACGAGCCTGTATCCCTAGAGCGAATATTCATTATTATTTTAATGATAAAACTGATCTTTACCAACAACTGCTCAGCGAGATTATTGTCAGTTGGAATACCAGCTTTGATACTTTAAGTATTGATGATGACCCTAAAATTATTTTGACTGCTTATATTCGTGAAAAAATCATGCATGCTAAGCATGACCCCGATGGTTCTAAAATATTTGCCAGTGAAATCATCCATGGCGCCCCTATTCTTACAGACTATTTACATACAGAATTTAAGCAGTGGTTAGATAAAAAAATTCTGGTTATTGAAAGCTGGATTGAACGAGGCCAAATAGACGTAATCAATCCATATCATTTGTTATTCCTTATTTGGAGTTCAACGCAGCATTATGCTGATTTTAATGTACAGGTATTAGCTGGTTTTGGTAAAGGAGCAATGAACGATGAAGATTTCGATGACGTTGTTGATTCACTGACTAAAATAATTTTAAAAGGCTGTGGTTTAACTTAAGCTGGCTTTATCTTAAATATTTAATCTTGAGTATCAGTAACGCTGACAGCGATTAAAATACTTGAGCTGATTGCCTATTGTAAAGACTTAACTTTGCGTCTTGATATCAGCAATTAGTCTCCAAGAATTTTCAATTATAGGTGTCACTTGTCATTATGGTGAGCGAACATAAACTCAAGGAGGATATGTAACCTCATAGACCACGCTTTCTCACTATGATTTTTGTCTACAAAGAACTGACTACGCGATTGTGCTGCCGGGTATTGCTGTTGTTCGAACACATCATCAATTTGTTTCTGTAATTGAGGATACATAGCGTCTAAGCTTTTATCGCCGTGGTCTAAATATAGCTTTTGCGTAGTATGTCATAATTGCTTTACCTTCTATTTTAGTCCTAATTTTTAGTTATGTTTATAAAATAATCTTATATATTTAGTAAATCGTAACCTGACATATATATCAAGTTATGAGAAATAGCAAAAATATGAATATAATTTGAAACTATAATTAAAATAATAAAAACTTGGATAAAAATGTATACAACTATCTACTTATAGTAAATTACACAACTATATTAGGTTTCTACATACAGGAGAGTTTTTTGGACCTTTTGGACAAACTATTACTGGCTTAGCATCACTTTTAGCATATTTATTAGCATATTTATTGATTTACACTAGAGTAATACTCTCGTGGAGATGTTGGCGCAACAGTCGACAAATAAAAATCAATACAGCGACAGACGCGACATAAAATACAGGTAATAAGTTGATAAGTATAACACACTATTACTCATCAACTTTTATTTGAAAGACTAAGATAGCTTAATCTTAGTCTCGTTTATATAAAGACTCTATCGTGCTTTTTTCGATAGTGTTAGCATTAATCATATAGCCTGCTAATGCACCTGAAGCGTCTTCTGGCAATTCAAGCTTCTCTACTGATAATGCATGTAAGGTAAAGCGATAATGATGAATACCATGGCCTGCTGGAGGACAAGCACCGCCAAAACCTCGGTTCCCGTAATCATTAGTTATTTGCATACTCCCTATCGGTGCTAAGTCTTTTTTAGTACTACCTGCGCCTGCAGCTAACTCAGTAACGTCCAGTGGAATATTAACAATTTGCCAATGCCACCAACCACTTCCTGTTGGCGCGTCAGGATCATAAGCGGTAATAGCAAAACTCTTTGTGCCTTTAGGTACACCAGACCATATTAGCTGAGGTGATAAATCACCGCCAGCACAACCAAAACCAGTAAATTCTTGTGCTTTAGACATGAACTCTCCATCAGCAATATCCTGACTAGACAGTGTAAGCGATTGGGCAAAAACAGTTGATGAAAGACTTAAGGTGAATAAAGCTACAGTTGTGAACGACTTAAACATAATGATGTTCCTTATTTAACGTAATGGCCATTGATAGTTGAATATCGGTTATTTCAATATGGAATATTTTATCGATCGCCGGCAGTATTTATAGTCTCAATTCCGTCAAGTTTTAGCCCTAATCCGTCACTTTTTTTCCTCTTTAGTTTTACGTAAAGCCGAAGGTGTCAGACCAAATCGTGCTTTAAAGCGGCTGGTAAATCGGGATTGTGATTGATAGCCACATTGCTCGGCGATATAGACAATTGAATGACTAGTAGTTTGCAATAAGTGCAAACCAAGTCCTAACTTAACCTGATCTTTTATTTCTTGAATCGTCGTACCTTCTGCGATTAATCGACGTCTAAGGGTAGACTCGCTCATAGCCACTTGTTGACAGATAATGCTCATTACCACATCTACTGATGGGTTCTCACTTAAAATAGCATGTATTTTTTGTCCTAATTTATGAGGCAAGGCCATCGATAAAATGTCTTTATATCCCAAGTGATAGAGTAATTGTAAAATTTCTTTTCTGCGTAATGACCACATGGCTTGTGGCGAAAATAACGACCATTCCACAAATTGCTGTAAGCACTTTTCTAAGGTAATGGATATTTTACCAACACTAACAGACTGTTCACTGACAGTATTAGGACCTATACCGATAAAATCTTCATATTCAAATTCAATAAGTAGGGCAAAGTATTCTTTTTCTTTTGGAATATTCCGCATATTTATCGCTGGGCTATCCGATAAAAAAATGAAGTCACCGGCTCGACAAACTATTTGCTCTTCATTACCCAACTGTTTATCACCATCAAGTACAGCGATAAATAACGGTTTCACTATCGGTACATTTAATAAATGCTGTTCTTTTATCGAAGAGTAGGCGGCGAAAGGTAATGTGCGATCTTCAGTATTGGTCGCTTTAATAACATTAATAAGATTATTCATGGTCATTTGTTTTGGTGTAACTGTGGTCATTTTTGTTAAACCCGTTAAGTACTGCGCAAGGCCGTAACTGTCACTTCAATTAGAATATCATTGTCAAGATTCACTCCAAGACGAACACCGGCAAGCATTAGCGTGACTATTTCGGGTTGCCCGACCTTGGCCACACATTGTTGCAGCGCTTTATCAACAATAAGTCGCTCATCATAGATACCTCCTTGCCAATGAGCATAATCATGGGCAGTACAGCAGTTTAACCATAATTCTTGCTGGGTAGAGGTCCCATTGAGAAATGAACTACAGCCATCTGAGGTAAAAGACCTGATTTCCTCTGTATTTACTGTCTGGGGAAATAATAGTAATGTAAAGATAAGTATAAAACGCATAATTTTGAAAGTTTACCACTACAGATTGATTTACCAATTTAACGTCAACAATACTCAGTTAACAGCATAAATACTATTTATCTGCGTTATTTTGTACAAACAAAAAAATAGCTGTTTAAATCAATCAATAGCTATTTTGATTGTTTAATTTTTAATTAGCGCTTATAACAAACTCTCTTGCAGTCTGCCTTATGGACTGAAATAGGTTACTAAATCTGTTGCTTCAGTCGCTACTAAAACAACGGCTAAATATTGTAAACTAACACTGGTACCATCAAATAAAGAAGTAATTTCTTCATCCAAAGTAAGTCTCAAACGCTAGAGCTATGACTGAACTTTTCTTGTAGCAATGCAATATCTACTAATTTATATATTTTTAACTTTAGTATCGGTTATATGACAGATACGGTGAAGTCGTCGCCGGATTATCGCTATCCGCACCGATTGCGCGTCGTAAAGATACATGGATTAAAGACTTAGTCAAAGTGGGTAAATCAATCTCCATTGAACTTGGTTATGTTAAAAACCAACAACCGCTTAAAGAAGCTAGTTAGATAATTCGCTATGTAAAATTTAACCGTTGAGGTAATAACAACTGCATATAAAAGTAATTCTGTGCTTAAGCTAGCGTGGATAGCTTTAATAATGCTTATGGCTAAACTGTTCAGACGAACAGTAAATTTTATGAGCTTGATACCAAGATCATTAAGTTGTTACCTAATTGTGCGGCTTAAAATACTTAAAGACGACATTGTTATCAATAGCTCGCTATTACCCAATCAAAGAAACGCTTCATCATTGCTGTGATTCATATTTCTCTAGTACTCTGAAAAATATATATTTAATGGTAACCGTTATATAATTTTGTTTTCTAGCTAATATCCCCTACAATTATTACCAATAACGCCTTTTAATAAATATTTTGGACACCCCTCAGTGCAACTACCTTCAAATAAAATAAAAACCATTATAGTAATTTTTTTACTTATGATTATTGCCTCGGTTATTTATACTGGCACTCAAAAGGAAGCTGAACTTCCTAAAATGACAGTACAAGAGAAAAAAGGCCGATTTAAAGCGTTAATTGTTCCTGCTGTTAAGACTGTTTACGCGCAGTTAATGACCCAATATGAAACCGTTAAAGCTACCCTTGATGCCGGAGAGAGTAATGCTGATATTGATAGGTTAAAAGATGAATATAAAGCGACTTCTGATGCCGAGCTACTCATGGCACTTAAGCCACATCCTAAAAGTATTGCTCTTGCACAAGCCGCAATGGAAAGCTCTTGGGCCACTTCTCGTTTTTTTAGAGTCGCTTATAATATTTTTGGTGTTTGGTCTTTTGATGAAGATGAACCGAGAGTTGCAGCACTTCAAAAACGCGGCGACAAAACTATTTGGGTAAAAAAATACGCTTCTATTGAAGATTCTGTCTTTGATTATTATCGAACTTTAGCTCGTAGCAGCGCTTTCGTTGAGTTTAGAAAAGCGAGAATGACAACAAACGACCCTTTTGTCCTAGTAACTAAATTAGACCGTTACTCTGAAAAAGGTAGCCTTTATGGTGAAGAGCTTACTTCAATTATCAAGTTTAATAAATTTGATAGCTATGACGCCAATTAAGTAAGCGTAATTTATAAATAAGTCTAAATACTCATCTTAAGTACAAAACGACGATTATTGGCTAATAGAAATGACGCAGCGACATGCTTACCTTGATAACAAATAAGATATCCTAGTAAATATGTATTAAACTCAATAGTGTTAGCTACTTGAGGAGCATAATAGTTTGTCAATATACCAACATTGCCAGCAAGACAAAAAAACTACCCCCTTAAACAACAGTACTCAGATAAATAAGATAAAATAAGATAAAATAGTCAGTTAATTAAAAAATCATTTAGCTGAAAATAGTAAGAGTGATAGCTATTGCCATAAAGG
>JBKEHN010000080.1:0-13331 GCA_046710905.1 Colwellia sp. | reverse complement strand
AAGGTATCTTTTCTTTTTTATAGAGTTTTTCTACTTCTCTTACTTCCATACGACACTGCCTAGCAGAGGCGTACTTACTGTTAGCCATTCTACCTTCTCTGATATCGATTAGGCGCTGAGCATCTATAGTCAAACCAAATAATTTTTTATGAAAAGGTTTTAGAAAAACAGGGATTTTAAGTTCTTCCATATCATCGTCAGTAAAAGGGTAATTAGCCGCTTTTATACCATACTGCAATGCTAAATAGAGTGCGCTTGGGGTTTTTCCAGAACGTGAAACGCCGACTAAAATCACATCAGCATCTTCATAGTCATTGACATTAGAGCCATCGTCATTGGCTAAAGCGTAGTTTACCGCTTCAATACGATTGTCATAACTGTTCTCATGAATGCTATGAGTTCTATGTGCTATGGGTTTAGCTACGATTGCTAGTTCTTTTTCAAGGGGAGCAATAAAGGGTTCTAAAAAGTTATAAATGACGGCGTTGCAACTATCAATAATTTCACGAATATCATTATTAACAAAGGTGTGAAATACCAAGGCTGGTTGGCCAGAACGATTACTCGTTTTATCAATTTTTTCTTTTGCTTCATGCGCTTTTTCGATAGTCTCGACAAAGGCAATGGTGTGATGTTGAAATTCTGTAGGGAAAAGTGATAGCAGTGCATGACCAAAAACTTCTGAGGTAATGGCGGTACCATCGGAGATATAAAAAGCTGATCGCATAATTAATTCTTCTTATTTTATTTGTAATTTATTTGTAATTAATTTGTAGTTTATTTGTAATTGATTGGTGAGTAATTACGAATGAAGGTTAGACTGAAAACTTTTAACATATATTTCTTTTTGTCTTTTAGTTTGTACAACTGGCAGTGTAGAATATAACTATACCAAGTCTATTAAGTTATTTCCCACTCAGCAAGAATTAAAAGCCTTAAAAGGTAAGACGTTTATTGTAAATAATGGTTATTTCCTTATTAAAATCAATAACGCAACATTTATGGCTTTTAAACTTGTCCTTTGGGAGCTTGTCAGCGCGCTAGTAATGTCACCCAATTCATTTGATTTAGAATTACTAGCTCTAAATCATTTAGTTTGTTATTAAAATGCTGACAGAGCTCCGAGTTGTGAATCAATTTAATAGAATTGGTATTAGGCTACACATAAAGAGATATAATCAAACAAATTTATTTTTTAATTGGAGAAGTTACGTGCAAGAAAATGTTCTTTGGTATCAAAGCTTAGGCATGAATGATGTAGACCGTGTCGGCGGTAAAAATGCATCACTTGGTGAAATGATTTCTAACTTAGCTAATGTTGGCGTGCAAGTCCCTACAGGGTTTGCTACTACGTCATTTGCATTTAATGAGTTTTTAGAGCAAAGCGGTATTAATGAAAAAATTTACCAACTCCTTGATGATTTAGACGTAGACGATATTAGTGCACTTGGTAAATGTGGCGCTATTATTCGTCAATGGATTATTGACACTCCATTCCTTCCTCAAATGCAGAGTGATATTGAAACAGCTTACGCAAAACTTGCCGGTGACTTCTCAGACGATGCTTCTTTTGCCGTGCGATCTTCTGCCACAGCAGAAGATATGCCAGATGCCTCTTTTGCCGGCCAACAAGAAACTTTTTTAAATGTTCGGGGTTTTGATTCAGTTATGGTTGCTATTAAGCATGTATTTGCATCGCTTTTTAATGACCGAGCTATTTCATATCGTGTTCACCAAGGTTACGATCATCGTGGCGTAGCACTTTCTGCTGGCATTCAGCAAATGGTACGTAGTGATATTTCCGCTTCTGGTGTTATGTTCTCTATCGATACCGAGTCTGGTTTTGACCAAGTTGTTTTCATCACTTCAAGTTTTGGCTTAGGTGAAATGGTGGTTCAGGGCGCGGTAAACCCAGATGAATTCTATGTTCATAAACCAACATTGGCTAAAGGAAAACCTGCAGTAGTACGTCGCAATATTGGTAGCAAAGCTATCAAAATGATTTACTCAGATAGCCAAGAGCATTCTAAACAAGTTGAAATTGTTGATATTGAACCAGCGGATTCTAATCGTTTTTCATTAACTGATAGCGAAGTTGAAGAATTGGCTAAACAAGCGGTAATAATTGAAAACCATTATGGCCACCCAATGGATATTGAATGGGCAAAAGATGGTTTAGATGGCAAACTATATATAGTTCAAGCGCGTCCTGAAACAGTTAGAAGTCGTGAAAATGCTAATGTAATGGAACAGTTTCAATTACAAAATAACGATAGTGTAACGATTGTTTGTGAAGGGCGTTCAATTGGTCACAAAATTGGTAGCGGTGAAGCAAAGGTCTTATCGTCACTAGCAGAAATGGATAAAATCCTACCAGGTGATGTGTTAGTTACAGATATGACAGACCCAGATTGGGAGCCTATTATGAAACGCGCTTCAGCGATTGTGACTAATCGCGGCGGAAGAACGTGTCATGCTGCTATCATTGCCCGTGAAATGGGTATTCCTGCGGTTGTTGGTTGTGGTAATGCAACTCAGCTTATCAACACTGGCGATAAGGTCACTGTTTCGTGCGCTGAAGGTGATACCGGTTTTATTTATCGTGGCAAATTAGATTTCGATGTAAAAACATCTGAAATCAGTGATATGCCAGCATTACCACTTAAAATCATGATGAATGTTGGTAACCCGGACCGAGCTTTTGCTTTTGCCCGTTTACCTCATGCAGGTATTGGTTTAGCGCGCTTAGAGTTTATCATCAATAAAATGATTGGTATTCATCCTAAAGCACTACTTAATTTCGATACGCAATCTGCTGATTTACAAGCTGAAATTAATGATATCATCGTTGGCTATGACAACCCTGTTGAGTTCTATATTACTAAGCTAACTGAAGGTATTTCAACCTTAGCGGCAGCATACTCCCCAGAGAAAGTTATTGTGCGCATGTCTGATTTTAAATCAAACGAATACGCTAACCTTGTTGGCGGCGAAGCGTATGAACCGCACGAAGAAAACCCGATGATTGGTTATCGTGGTGCAGCACGTTATATCTCTAAAGATTTCAGAGATTGTTTTGCCCTTGAATGTGAAGCGATTAAACGTGTTCGTAACGATATGGATTTAACCAACGTTGAATTGATGATCCCGTTTGTACGTACTTTAGGTGAAGCGGCAGCGGTTATTGATATTTTAGCTGAGCATGGCTTAAAACGTGGTGAGAATGGTTTACGTATTATTATGATGTGTGAGTTACCGTCCAATGCGTTATTAGCCGATCAATTCCTTGATTACTTTGATGGCTTCTCTATTGGCTCAAACGATTTAACCCAGTTAACCCTTGGTTTAGATAGAGATTCAGGTTTAATCGCACATTTATTTGATGAGCGTGATCCAGCGATAAAAATATTATTATCGATGGCAATAAAAGCCTGTAAAGCACGTGGTAAATACGTCGGTATTTGTGGTCAAGGACCTTCAGATCATGAAGACTTTGCTGCTTGGTTAGTAGAGCAGGGCATTGATAGTGTCTCGTTAAACCCTGATACCGTATTACCAACCTGGCTCTACCTTGCTGAGCAATTAGCAAACAAAACTTAAGTCTAGATAACAAAAGTCTTTTATAGCAATATATGTTTCGCTCTAAAATAGCTAGATGAAACTATTTCGCTATTTATTGGTTAATGACTTGATTAAATAGAGAATAAAAAAAGCACGTCAATCTTTTAAGATAAACGTGCTTTTTTATGTGGGTATTATCTATAACTGAGATAAAAATACTAATTAACAACAGCTGCAAAAGTTAGCAATAGTCGCCTACCTATCCTATCAGCTAATGTGTAATCTTTGATTTTTTTTTCAAATTGAGCAATCAGTATATAACGTCCTGCTTTTTTGGGAGTAAAGCTCACAACACCTTTACTATCGGTTATTAATTTTATACTTTGTTGATCGTTGCTGTAGCGTACACCTGTGGTGACTATTGCAACGTCAACACCAGACTGCGCTTTGTCATAAAACTAAACGAAAACTTTGCTTGTTCATTTTGTGCAATGTCTGACGGATGCGTTACAATCTCAAGTGGACAGAAAGTTTAGCAAATAAAATATCTTCATTAGCCTTTACTTGCACTGGAAATGTATTAGTTAACTGTTTGATTTTAAATGAAAATAGATCCGTATCAAAAGCAGAATTACAAACAAGTGTGTTAGCAGATGATTTTTCTACGCTTGTCCATAATTTAGATATACATTTGAGTAATATTAGACATAAATTAATACAATCTGGTTGTCTAAAAGATGTTGTTTCACCCTAAGAAGTAAGGCCTATATCATTGAAAGTAAAGAGGAATGATAGCTCTAACTTATTAACAAATAAAAGCGTAGTAATGTAAATAGTTTAATTAAATTAAAAGCTATTTATTTTTCATTGAGATTATTGAATATTTCCTTCTAAATTGCGTAAAAACTGATTTCTTCCATGATATACTCGAAACACTATCCTGTTTCAAAAAAGTTAAGTCGTTATGCTGCCTCATATAAGCCATAAAAATCATCTTCCTCCTTTATATACTGATTTTGTTAGTTCATTAAAAGACAAAAACTTTACTGGTGATATTAATGCTAGTTATAGCGCAAGACTTGTCGTCGCAACGGATAACAGTATCTATCAGCAGTTACCACAATTAGTTATCCAACCGCGTACTAAAGCCGATATAGCATTACTAGCTAAAATAGCCAGTAATGCACAATACCAGAGTATAAAGTTTAGCGCGCGTGGCGGTGGTACAGGCACTAATGGGCAAAGCTTAACACCAGGTGTGGTTGTTGATTTATCTAAATATATGAATAATATATTAGAGATTAATGTTGATGAAAAGTGGGTACGTGTCGAAGCAGGTGTGGTTAAAGACCAGTTAAATGATTACTTGCGCCCATACGGTTTTTTCTTTGCACCTGATTTATCTACCTCAAACCGTGCCACATTAGGTGGCATGATAAGTACCGATGCGTCTGGACAAGGCTCGTTAGTTTATGGGAAAACATCAAATCATGTTTTAGCCCTTGAATCAGTATTAGCTAATGGTGAAGTCTTTAAGACTGAGCCTATGACTTTAGCGCAAGCACAAGACTTAGCTGAGCAAGAAAGCGCTGATAGCAATGCTCATTCCAGCACTCATTCAAAGATAATGGCCCAAGTACTTAACTCATGTATTGAAAACCGCGATTTAGTATTAAAAACATTCCCACGGTTAAATCGCTTTTTAACTGGTTATGATTTAGAAAATGTATTAATAGCCAACGATGAAGGTGAAATAACCGGCGTTGATTTATCTCGTTTGATCACAGGCTCTGAAGGTTCATTAGTTTTTGTCTGCGAAGCAAAATTAAATATTAATCCTATTCGTGTTGCTAAAACACTGATTAATATAAAATATGATAGCTTTGATTCTGCACTTCGTCATTCTCCAGTGTTGGTTGAAGCCAAGGCAACATCGGTAGAAACCATTGATTCACGGGTACTAAACCTCGCCAAGCAAGATATTGTTTGGCATAGCGTCAGTGATTTAATTACTGACGTACCTGGTAAAGTTATGGATGGTATTAACATTGTTGAATATAACGGTGATAGTATTGCTGGTTTAGCCGATCAGGTTGCCGTGTTGACCTCCGGTCTTGATTATTTGATTAACCAAAGTAGTACCGATAGCTCTATATCAAATAGGGGCGTTATTGGTTATCAAGTGACGTCTGATCTTGCTAGTATTAATAAAATTTATGCGATGCGTAAAAAAGCAGTAGGGTTACTTGGTAAAACTGAAGGTAGCCAAAAGCCATTAGCCTTTGCCGAAGATACTGCTGTACCGCCAGAAAACCTTGCCGATTTTATTGGTGAATTTCGCGCGCTACTTGATGGGCATCAATTAAATTATGGTATGTTTGGACATGTTGATGCGGGGGTATTACATGTGCGTCCAGCTCTTGATATGTGCGATCCTGAGCAAGAAAAATTATTACGCACAATCTCCGATGAAGTCGTTAAGTTAACTGCTAAATATGGCGGTCTCATGTGGGGCGAGCATGGACGAGGTTTCCGGTCTGAATACGGCCCAGCATTTTTTGGTGAGCCATTATTTAACGAGCTTAGAAAAATTAAAGCGGTGTTTGATCCTCACAATAAAATGAACCCAGGCAAAATTTGTACGCCACTTGATTCCAACGAGCAATTAGTTAGCGTTGATGATACCAAGCGAGGTAGCTTTGATAGACAAATCCCTATTGAGGTAAAAGAGTCGTTTACCTCTGTACTTGATTGTAATGGTAATGGTTTATGTTTCAACTATGATGCCGATAGCCCAATGTGTCCATCGAGTAAAATTACCCGTGATAGACGTCACTCACCTAAAGGGCGTGCTGGTTTAATGCGCGAATGGTTACGCTTATTAGAAAAACAAGGTGTTGATATTCTTAAATTAGAAGACAATATTAACACCTCGAAAAGTATCTGGTCGGTAAAAGAGATACTCACGAGTGCGGTAGATAAATTACGTATTAATTTTATCAGTAAACCCCAACAAGATGAAAATGGTAATGGCGACTTCTCCCATGAGGTGATGGACGCAATGCAGGGCTGTTTGGCGTGTAAAGCTTGTGCCAGTCAATGTCCTATTAAAGTTGACGTACCTGATTTTAGATCGCGATTTATCAATATATATTATTCGCGTTATGCCAGACCATTAAAAGATCATCTTGTCGCTAACGTCGAAATATTAGCGCCATTAATGGCAAAAGCTCCTAACATCGTTAACGCGGTACTTAATACTAAGTTGTATGACAAGTTATCAGCTAAAACAATTGGTTATGTCAATACGCCTTTACTCTCTGTACCCACTTTAAAAAAACAAGTAAAACAAGCAGGCTTTTCTGGTTTTGACTTAAGTAAATTACAAGGCTTAACAACTGAGCAACGCAAAGGTTATGTGTTGATAGTGCAGGATCCTTTCACCTCGTTTTATGATGCTAATACAGTACAAAGTATGATGAGTGTGATTAAAAACTTTGGTTTAGAGCCTATTTTATTGCCGTTTAAACCCAATGGTAAGGCACAACATGTGAAAGGCTTTTTAGCGCGTTTCGCTAAAACTGCAAAATCAAGTAGTGACTTTTTAAACCAATTAGCGGCACTTGATATACCTATGTTGGGCATGGATGCGTCAATGGTATTGTGTTATCGCGATGAATACGCGAAAACCCTAAAAGACCAACGTGGTGACTTTAGCGTATTACTTGCTCATGAATGGTTATTGACTTTTATCAAAAAAGATACAGTTTTTAAAGGGGCTTTGGCCTCAAAAGAACTTTATAAAGATGTCTCTAAAGATGTATCTAAAGATGTCTCCAAAGGTAAGACCTTCAAGCTATTCACTCATTGCACCGAGAAAACAGCGTTAGTAAACAGTGAAAATGAATGGCAAACTATTTTCGAACACTTTGGCTTAACATTAGAAAAAGTTAGTGTTGGTTGTTGTGGTATGGCGGGTACTTACGGCCATGAAAAAGCTAACTTAGACAACTCCAAAGCTTTATTCGAATTGAGTTGGCAGCCGGAGATAGAAACGTTAGCCAGTGAACAAATTTTAGCTACTGGCTTTTCTTGTCGTTCGCAGGTTAAACGTTTCAGTGATTTAAAAGCGAGACACCCGGTAGCAGCGATACTCGAGGCTATGCAGTAAAATAGCTAACATTTGTTGAACCAAGCCCTCGACTTACTGAAAAGTCGGGAGCTTTGGTATAATATTTATCTTTTGGGTGTATGGATTTAGAGATTAGTTAATGTTGGCGCAACGATTACTTCTCTTATTGAAAATATCTATCTGCATCGCTCTATATCTGTTATTGCTATGGGTAGTGCTTTTGCTTTAGTGCTTCATTACCCACTAAAATGTATCTTATCTTTATAGTCGCTCTACTTGAAAGTAAAATACAAAGAAAAGAATAACTCCCCTTGAGTAACTATCCCCTATGTTAATATCTTACCTTTAAGCCTTTTAATAACAGTTGAGCGCTAAATTAGCTAATAGACTTGCTATTATTCATTAAAATCAACTATTACTGCTACCTAAAGCCTATTTTTCGTGTAAAATCTATCACATTTTTACTATTTGACTTTTTTATATTATTTTTATTAATTTAATAAAGATTAAAAAGTCTACTGATAAACCATTAAGCGCAGTGCTTATTTTACCAGCATAGACTGTTTAATACGTTTATTTACCCCCGTTTTAGAGGAAATCATGAGCTTAGATACCACCACTATAGATGATATTGTAGCGCAGGCTGAAGTTGCCATTGCACAAGCATCAGACCCAACAGCACTTGACCAAGTGCGAGTTAACTTTTTAGGGAAAAAAGGTTTATTCACCGAACAAATGAAAGGTTTAGGTAAATTACCAAAAGAACAAAAACCTAAAATGGGACAAGTAATTAATATTGCTAAACAAGCAGTACAAAAATTACTCAACGACCGTGGTGAATTATTACGTGCCCAAGAGATTAAAGAAAAACTAGCGGCAGAGTCTATTGATGTCACTCTACCCGGACGTGGTACTCAAATAGGTGGCTTACATCCAGTAACGCGCACTATTGCACGCATTGAAAGTTTCTTTGGTGATTTAGGTTTTGAAGTTAAAGACGGTCCTGAAGTTGAAGATGATTATCACAACTTTGATGCGCTGAATATTCCAGAGCACCATCCGGCACGCCAAGACCACGATACCTTCTATTTTAATCCTAAATTAGTCTTACGTACGCAAACATCGGGCGTTCAAATCCGTACTATGGAAGTTGAAAAGCCGCCATTGCGTATTATCTCTCCAGGTAAAGTATACCGTAACGATTACGATCAAACGCATACGCCAATGTTTCATCAAGTTGAAGGTTTGATGGTAGATAAAGATGTTAGCTTTACTCATCTTAAAGGTATTTTGCATGACTTCTTGCATCATTTCTTTGAAGAAGAAGTAGAAATCCGTTTCCGTCCTTCTTATTTCCCATTTACTGAACCTTCTGCCGAAGTAGACATTATGGGTAAAAATGGTAAGTGGTTAGAAGTATTAGGTTGCGGCATGGTGCACCCAAATGTTTTACGTAGTGTTGGTATAGACCCAGAAGTTTATACTGGTTTTGCTTTTGGTATGGGCGTTGAACGCTTAACCATGCTGCGTTATGGCGTAAATGATTTGCGTGCATTCTTCGAAAATGATCTTCGCTTCTTAAAACAGTTCAAGTAGGAAAACTCATAATGAAATTTAGTGAATCTTGGTTACGTGAGTGGGTTAATCCTACACTTTCTTCTGATCAATTAGCGCATCAAATAACAATGGCTGGCCTAGAGGTTGATGGTATTGACCCTGTAGCTGGCGAGTTTAGCGGTGTTGTTATTGGTGAAGTGGTTGAATGTGGACCACACCCTGATGCTGATAAGTTACAAGTAACAAAAATCAGTTTAGGCGATTACAGTTCTGCTACCGTAGAAAAAGGCGAGTTAATTACTATCGTTTGTGGTGCTAAAAACTGTCGTTTAGGTTTAAAAGTAGCGGTTGCAACCGTGGGCGCAGTGCTTCCAGGCGATTTTAAAATTAAAAAAGCAAAATTACGTGGCGTCCCTTCTTTTGGAATGCTGTGTAGTGAATCTGAAATTGGTTTAGCTGATGATTCAGATGGCATCATGGAATTAGCGAATGATGCGCCATTAGGTCAATGTGTACGTGAATATTTAGATTTAAATGACGTAACTATTGATGTTGATTTAACGGCTAACCGCGGTGATTGTTTAGGCCTTAAAGGTTTAGCACGTGAAGTTGGTGTATTAAATTCATTAGCAGTTACTGAGCCAACTATTACTGCTGTAACGCCAACTATTGATGATGTATTAACCATCAGTATTGATGCTATTGAAGCATGTCCTCGTTATTTAGGTCGTGTTATTAAGGGGATTAACCCAAATGCAACAACACCACTTTGGATGGTCGAAAAGCTTCGTCGTTGTGGTACACGTTCAATAGACCCTGTTGTTGATGTAACTAACTACCTATTACTTGAATTAGGTCATCCAATGCATGCATTCGACTTAGCTAAGATAGAGGGAAATATTAACGTACGTTTTGCTAATAAAGATGAAAAGTTAACGTTATTAGATGAAAACGAAGTAACGCTAAAAGAAAGTACTTTAGTTATTGCTGATGAGCAAAAAGCATTAGCAATGGCTGGTATTTTTGGTGGTCTTGAGTCAGGTGTTACCAATACCACTACCGATATCTTTTTAGAAAGTGCATTTTTTGCGCCGTTAGCTATTTTAGGTAAAGCCCGTCAATATGGCTTGCATACCGACTCTTCACATCGTTATGAACGTGGTATAGACCCAACGTTACAACATGATGCAATGGAACGAGCGACTGAACTGTTACTAACTATCGTTGGTGGACAAGCAGGTCCGGTTGTTGAAGCTAAATCTGATGCGAACATTCCACCAACAAAAGACGTCAGCTTACGTCGCAAAATGTTAGATAGCCGTATTGGACATCATATTAAAGATGCACAAGTAAGCGAAATCCTTACCCGTCTTGGTTTTACTGTGACTACGACAGGTGAAGACATCGATAAAGTGTGGCAAGTTGTTGTAGCTGCTTATCGTTTTGATATTAAAATCGAAGTCGATTTAATTGAAGAAGTAGCGCGTATTTATGGTTATAACAATATTCCAAATATTTCGCCAAAAGCAACCTTGAAAATGTGTGAGAAAAAAGAAGCTAAACTTTCTTTATCCAATCTAAAACAAGTTTTGGTGAATCGTGATTATCAAGAAGCGATCACCTACAGTTTTGTTGATCCGAAAGTCCAAGCCTTATTGCACCCAGAACAAGAAGTGATGACGCTACCTCACCCCATTTCTTCTGAAATGTCAGTAATGCGTTTAAGTTTATGGACCGGTTTGTTGCAATCGATGGTTTATAATCAAAACCGTCAGCAAGGCCGAGTACGGTTATTTGAAACTGGCTTACGTTTTGTGCCCGATGAAAGTAGTGAAAACGGTGTTCGTCAACAAAATATGCTCGCTGGTGTTATCAGTGGTCAACGCGTTGATGAACATTGGAGTATGGAAAAAGCAGCAACTGACTTTTATGATATTAAAGGTGATGTTGAAGCGTTATTAACATTGACTTGCGATGCTCAGGGATATGAGTTTTCAAAAGCTGACATTGATGCTTTACATCCAGGGCAGACGGCTAAAATAACTAAAAATGGCGTTTTTGTTGGCTGTGTTGGAGCCTTACACCCTGAATTAGAAAGAAAATTAGGCTTAAACGGTCGAACATTAATTTTTGAGCTATTATTGTCTGAAGTATTAGTACAACAAATACCTGAAGCCACCGACATATCTCGCTTTCCTGCCAATCGCCGTGACTTAGCTATCGTAGTAAAAGAGGACGTTGATGCAAAAAAAGTATTACAACTTATTGAAAAGGTTGGCGGAAATCACTTAATTGGTCTAAACTTATTCGATGTATACCAAGGTCAAGGCGTTGATGACGGTTTTAAAAGTCTCGCTATCGCCTTAGTATTACAAGATACAAGCAAAACTCTTGAAGAAAAAGACATCACTGATGTTATTGATAGAGTAGTTGAAACCTTAAAAATAGAACTAAATGCATCACTGAGGGACTAAGCCATGGCGCTTACCAAAGCAGAAGTAGCAGAACATTTATTTGAAAAAGTTGGGCTGAGCAAGCGCGACGCAAAGGATATGGTTGAAATATTTTTTGAAGAAATTCGTGAGACCTTAGAAAGCGGCGATCAAGTCAAGCTTTCAGGTTTTGGTAATTTCGACCTGCGTCTAAAAAGCGAACGTCCTGGCCGTAACCCTAAAACTGGTGAAGATATTCCAATTTCTGCCCGTAAGGTCGTTACCTTTAGACCAGGCCAGAAACTGAAAAGCCGTGTTGAAGACGGAAATAGCGATTAGATATAGAGAATGTTAAATTCACTAGAGTAAACTTGATAATTTTATTATTTAGTTTTCGTTGCTAACTCTGTGGGTAATTTAGTACTTGCTGAAAATAATAAAACCCGTCTTAGTGAAAGCTAAGGCGGGTTTTTTGTTAGTTAACAATAGCGTTCAAAAATAACTTTTAATTTTTTATACAGATTTCTATATAATTTTAATTATGAGTCGTTATTCATTATTAAGATTAATACGCTCGTTAGGTGTAAAATTAGCCCCTTTAATCTTTACGTGCTCAGTACTATTAATTTTATTAATTAATGTCTTAGCTTCGCTAACAGAGAAGCTTATCGATATTTTTTTTCATTATTATCGTTGAAGGTTAATTTATTTAATTTTTTATACAGTGGGTAGTCTTGCCAATATTTTTTTATTGGATAATAATGCATATTGATACAGGTATTGGCTAGCAGTAAGGTAATCTTTGTGAGTAATACAACTTAAGAAACGACTGCGCAGTATCCGTTGTTGGCGTTTAGTCAATTGATTATATAAAGTAGACCAATAATGACGTTTTACAAAAACTAAATAGATAAGAGTAAATAAGGCTATAACGATAAAAGTAGCGAGTACTGTTGCAACAGTGAAGTTAATTCTATTTAAATAACCAGATTGGCTAACCTAGCTTAAACCTCCCCCTAAAACGGTCCATGCTAATGACGGTATTAACAAACGCTCAAGTGTACTTGATTGACTATTGCACCAGTAAATCACTGGTTCATCAATCACATAATATCCAGGTTTTTTAAAATATAAGTAAAAGACTGCACTCGAGTACCTAATAACGAACCACGATTAGACTGATCAAACACTTGTGCTGGTTTATGATAAATACTTAAACCAGATAAACCATCTAAAGCGGTTTTATCATTTGTTGCTTTATTATTTACCACCATATTAATAGGCGTTATCATCATTGCAGGAGTGTCACTGGCGGTAATCGTTATGGTTTGCGTGATAGCTTCACCAACAGCATAGTCTTTCTCTCCATCAAACTGACCATCAATACTCAAGGTTACTTGGGGGGATACGATAAAACCTTCAATACCCTCAAGTGCTTCCGGTAATACTATATTAAAACTACTCTTTTGCGTACTGAGCACACCACTAATAATGTCATCGTTTTCTTTGTTTATCGATATACCTACCTTGATTGGCGGAACTTGATAGGTACCTGATGCGGTTGGGTATAAGGTGACTTCATGAGTTTGTGTTACCCATGTTTGTCCTTTAATACGCTTACTACCATTGATGGTGATAATATTATTCGC
>JBKEHN010000079.1:0-13508 GCA_046710905.1 Colwellia sp. | reverse complement strand
TAGCTGAAGTTTCATCAACTTCACCACAAATTAAATTAATTAATTTATCCGTTAATGGTATTTCAGCTAAAATATATTGGTTATCACGTGCATCAGAGGGTAAATATACACGTTCCCCTTGTCTATGTTTCTTTAGTATTGATGAAGTTCTTCTCATATGCTTTTATAACCTTTTATTAATTATGTAACAGGCGAAATAATTTTATCATTTATAACATACAAAAAATTCATTATTCATACTATCAATTGTCGCTATTAGACAAATTTTGTATGCTATATATCCTTAAAATTTACAGTGCAGCACTTTAGTGAAAATATAAATACCCTTAACTAAGGTAAATAGTCTAAACATCCTTGTTCTATGGTTTAAGTATTTGCCACACGATAAAACTATTTCAATCCACACTTTATTTCTCATGATGCTTAGTAATGCTGTGCACAGAGTTTTTCTTTATTGATGACCTCCGGCTTGAAACATTATGCTTACTTGGTTGATGAGCCCTTGTTCTCTTTGCTGAAGAATCAACTAATTTTGCTCTAGACTTCTGAACCTTATAAACACTCATCCTACTGTTATTAATATAATTTTTTTGTTTTTTAAAGCTACTGCTATCTATATGATTTTTTCTGTTATTTTTACTAACCTTATGACTAGCTTTGTTACTGTATGGCTTACTTTGCTGATGTGACTTCGCCTTTAGCTTCTTATTAGAGTCTTTATGTCGATTAACTTGCTTGGTACTTTTATATGGCTTGGCCTTATAACTACTACTAGAAACAGCCTTATTATTACGACGAACGCTCTTATTACTCTGTACGCTGTTACCATAATATTTTTGTTTTACTCGTCCATGACTGTAAGCAACACCGCGTCTATGTTTTGGTTGATGACTCCACCGTTTTGCTTGATGACTGGTGACAATTTTTTTTCTAGGATGGTAAGCCGCGTAATGCCCCTGATGATTAGCACGGTTAGAACGATTAGAGTGATTAACGACCACATGACGGTTATGCCAATTAAATGTACTAAAGTAAAAGTGACTACTTATGTGTACGCCATGCCCCCAATAAAAAGAGCCATGATTAGCCGCATAATAACGTGGATTATGCCAATAAACAGGTGGGTAGTGTGCCCAATACCAGCGTCCATATACTAAGCGAGTATCGTAATAAGGTACGTAAATAATCTCTGGTTGTGCTGGTTCTATAATGATTATCTGCTGTTCTTTTATCACTTTCACATTATCTATATTTGCTAAACTACCGGCTTCATCGGCTTGCTGTCTTAATGTTTGAATACTGGCAAGTACTCTTTCTTCGTCTTGTAAAAAAGCGTCACCGAGTTTCAGCATCCAAGTAAGATCTTCACTTAATTTTCCCAGAACCCGAGGAAATACTAACAGTGCTTTAATACTGGCATCCCAGCCTTTTTTCTCCACTTTTTTTTCTACTTGCGATGCGGTTAATTTAGCGTGTTTATTGAGCCAACGTTCAGCTTCAATGACTTCTATTGGGTAGGTAGAGGCAATTAATATATGAGTTAATAAGGTATCGGGATAAAGAGCAATTGGCGCTAAGGTTTGCGCAAGCTCCGCCTCAGATAAAAAAATTTCTTGCGCTTCTTCAGCTAATGAAGCAGAAAAAGCGCTAGCGGTAAAAAGTGTCAGGGATAAAAAGAGTATGCCGATTATCGAAAGATATTTTAAACCTGTGCAGTTGAAGTTCATAAGCTCACCTTTATTCATAACTAATCTTGTGAACTAGAATAGCGCAGTGAAGCTGAACATAAGCTGAACATAAGCTAAACAAAGACGAGAGCAGCGAAGAGGATTCACCTGACTAACAGTCAAGCGTTATTAATACTGGTAAAACGTAAGGTAAAGTTTGCCCCTCCTAAGTTTTTAGAGTTAGTTATCTGTAATTTACCTTGATAACTCTCAACTAAGTCTCGAACAATCGCTAAACCTACGCCGTGTCCTTCTTCGTATGTATCAGCACGAACGCCGCGCTTAAGTATTTGTGCTATTTGTTGTTCTTTAATGCCAACACCGTCATCCTCTATACAGATAACTAACGCGTCATTTTGTTGACTAACAGTTAAACGAATAGTGTTTTTCGCCGCTTTATAAGCGTTATCAAGTAAGTTGCCTAATAGTTCAAGTAAATCTGCTTCATCCCCTTTAAACGTTAGTTTTTCGGTGAGGTTTAACTCTACTGTTTTTTGCTCTGTATGGTAAATTTTAGCTAAGGTTTTTAATAGTTTATCTACGACTGGTTTAATCTCAACACCTAATAGCCAAGAGTAATGTCCAGCGCTTTGCGCACGCTTTAGTTGGTGACCAATGGTTGAATTTATACGCGTTATTTGCTCTTGATTAATCGAAGAAATATCCCTTTGCGCTTGCAGTACTGCCAGTGGTGTTTTTAAACTATGGGCAAGATCTGATAAAGCATTACGGTAACGTTGTCTTTGTTTTTGTTCCGTGGCTAATAATTGATTTAATTGTCTGGTGAGTGGCGCTAATTCTTTCGGATACAAGCTGGTTAACTTTTCTGCTCTACCCTGCTCTATCGCTTCCACTTCCTGCTCTAAAGTAGAGAGTGGTTTTAAAGTCCACATCAGCCATACAAGTTGTAGCAATAATATAATGACCATCAAAATCGCTAAACCAAACCAAAGTTGCTGCTTAAAGTCACTAATAAGTTGTAAGAACGTTTTTTTATCGCTAATGATATGTACAGTGAGTGGAAAGTTAAAATTATCCTCGGTAAAACTTACCGCATAGCTATAAATAAAGTGAGATGAACCATTCATTTCAATACTAGAAAATGAATTCTCTCCCGTTACCAATGCAATTACTTCCCTTGGTAATTTCTCCTCGGATATATTAATAGTCAGTAATGATTGGGAACTCCATAACAGACTATCGCCAAACGTTTGCGGTGTTGCTGTTTTTATTTGATGGCTAGTCGTACCTAAAATAAAGGCATATAAGCCTGAATCACTGACATTAAATTGATTTTCAATTAAAAATTCAGGCATCACTAGCTGAACTTGTTCTACTTCTGCCACCGCTAATATCGAATAACTATAAGCACTTAGCTCATTTTCAATACTGCGTTCCATGTGTTTTTCAAATGAATTCATGATGATAAAAGCAATGGTTGGTAATATAATAATCACCATCGCCAATAAGCTCACTATCAAGCGAACTTTAAGTGAGTTTAAAAAGGTATTGAAAAAATATTTTATAAAGATAAACAAGATTAAACCTAATCAGGGAAGTTAAGCTAAGTGAATTTAAGTAAACGATAGCCTTGGCCACGCTTAGTTTCAATGAAGTTATATTTACTATCAGGGTCGAGTTTTTTACGTAAACGCCTAATGAATACTTCAATCACGTTAGAGTCTAAATCGAAGTCTTGATCATAAATATGTTCGGTTAACATGGTTTTAGAAACGACTTCACCTACATGTAGCATTAAATACTTAAACACTTTAAATTCATGTGCACTTAAACTAACGCTTATCTGCTCTACTAGCACATCAGAGGTATTGGTATCTAAAGTAAAGGGGCCATTATTTATTGTCGAAGAGGCTTTACCTGCACTGCGTCTGATTAACGCATTTAAGCGTGAAGTGAGTTCCTCAACATGAAAAGGTTTCGTTAAATAATCATCTGCGCCTGCGTCTAAACCAGCCACTTTATCTTGCCAGCGATCACGGGCAGTTAGAATTAAAATGGGAAAATCACGACCTTTTGCTCTGAGCGTTTTAACAACCGTAGTACCATCAATCTTTGGTAAGCCAAGATCAATAACGGCGATATCATAATCGTATTCACTGCCTTGAAATAAGGCAACTTCACCATCTGAGGCAACATCAACAGAAAAGTTTTGTAACAGTAATTGTTGTTGAAGTTCTTGTTGTAAGGCTTGATCATCTTCAACTAAAAGTAAACGCATCGATATTTCCTTTTTCGTTAGTGCTTTTCTATTTTACCGGTTTTTGCATTCACCTTTTTCGATACCACTTGTCCGTTAGGTTTAACAATTTTTACTCTATAGCCGGTCTTATTTTTTTGCTTATTTACTTTTAATACTTTACCGCCATATTGTTTTTGTACTATTTTTGCCGCCTGCTTAGAACTCGTAACTTTTTTATTAGCTTGCGTATTTGCCGCCACAGCAGTAGTTGTACTAAAAGTACCTAGAAAAATTAGTAGCGTTAATAACAAAACTCGTAACATCATCTCAATACCTAATGCAGATAAATCTATATATATCCATGATACATCAAAATTCTTGCTGCAATTAAACTAAGTTTCAATAAAGGATACTAAATACTAACTGAACAGAGGCTGAATAAATTCATTTGATATGATTAATCTGTTCAGCTTGAGTTCAGCTAACTTAGGCTTTAATGGCATTAAGTTACCAAATAAGGATTTAATGATGAACAACTTTATCAAGCACTTTTCTTCAATATTAACATTAAAAAATACCTCAATGAGTTTAGTAAAAGTAACATCCAGGTTTTCGCCTATTTTACTGACAACCTTACAGCTAACATTTATGTTAACACTGATGATAATTACACTGCCCAGTTTTGCTATACAAGCTGATAATGGTAATGAACTAGCTGATATCACCAAGCCTAAGGTTATTCAAAGTTACTCTAGCGGACAAATGGTAAATTCAGCCGCTAAGGCATCACAACACAATGTATTAAAGCATATAAAGCAAAGGGTAATACTTGGCGACAGTGACCAAAAACTAAATAAAGTATTAAATGGCACTCGCAATGATGTCATTAGCAAAAAACACCAACAAGTAAGTAAAATAACGAACAGAACGGCTAGAAATATAACGACAAGACCAGGCCTGAATAATACCAGCAGAAGTTTTAGCGATGGTAACTTTGCGATTTATCAAGGTTACTCACAGTTAATTGAAGACATAGACGAGGACGGTTATTATCAGACGTTTAGCGTGACCTTTGATGCTGATTTAATTACTGGTTACGCTAATGATGAAGCAGTGGTTTATGCTGAATTATATTTGAGTGAAAATGGTGGGCCTTGGCTGCATTATTACAGTACCGACAATTTTATTATCCATGGTGAGAGTTCAGATGATGAATTTGAAGTGTATAGCACGTTAGAGCAAGGTTTTAACACTAACCAATACGATATCCTTATTGACCTTTACCAAGAGGGTTATGCCGATATTATTGCTTCTTATAGCAGTGATGACAGTAACAGTTTATATGCTCTACCTTTAGAGAGTAGTGATTATGACGTAGAATATGTAGAGTATTATCAAGAAGTATATACTCATGGAGGCAGTACATCACTGATAGTTTTATTGATAGTTGGAGTATTTATGTTACTACGTCCAAAGATACTTAATAAATAAAGACAGGACAAAATAAAATATCAAGTAATACTCTTTTGGTATACCAGACAATAATTAAACGTGTTGACTTATTGTCTGGTATTTATACAACTTAATTAAACGATATGTATTACTACTAATTAATACTCTGTAAATACTATTTATTCACTCTTCCTTTTTGGGTAGACAGTATTAATATTATAAGTCCTAGAGCTAAATTCAGTATACTACTAGGCTCAGGAGTTTGTGTTAGCCTAGGGGTAAGACGAACATCTACTATCCCTGCTTAACTAAGTGCTGAAACATAAAATAATGCGTAATAGTCATATAAAAAATTATTATTTTTACTACTTTTTATTAGCCTATCTCCATACAAAAAAATAAAGTATTGTAATTTATTCAATGCTGGGTCAACGACATGGTGCAACAATAAGCTCTTGCTGATATTTTCTTTCCTTTGTGTTAGGTCTCTTCGTTATCATTGAATCGAAAGGTTAACCAAAAAATAGTACCCTATTGTCCAACAGCTAACTGGTCAACATGAATATTTAGATACTTGTTGTGTGCAATTATAGAATACACCGAGTAATCATTAAGATATAAATAAAATAAATAATCGAAAAACGGTAAAATAAACTGACAGTGCTGTACAGCGGTATAAAAAAAATTTCAATAAGAAACAGACTTACAAGTTTTTAAAAAAAGCAGTCAGTATGCTTTCTTAATACGATGACAGTAGTCACTCTAGACATAAAAAGATTAATGCTTAGCGTGACTGCTTAATATAAGAGCTGCAGGAGATAAATAAACTCAAAAGTATAACGTAACTACTTTCTAGCCACTAAATGAACAGTACTGGTTGAACGTTCTAAAAAGGCACCTTCACAGTAAGCAAAATAGTACAACCATAACCGTTTAAACGTTTCATCATATCCCAGTGTCGAGAGCGTTGACCATGATACTAAAAAGTTATCTCGCCAGTGCGCTAAGGTTTTCGCGTAATCAAGTCCAATATCATCAAGCGATTCAATAACCATCTCACTGTGGTCAGTAAGGTGTTGGCTAAGTACATTCACTGACGGTAAAAATCCACCAGGGAATATATAACGTTGGATAAAATCAACATTAGTTTTATAATATTTAAAGCGTTGATCGGCAATAGTTATTGATTGTATCAGTAATTTGCCACCTTCTTTAAGACGATCATTACATTGCTTAAAGAAACTCGGTAAAAAGTCATAACCAACGGCCTCGATCATTTCAATAGAAACTACCTTATCAAAACTACCGTTCAAATCACGGTAGTCTTTTTTCAGTAAAGTTATTTTATCTCCTAGACCTAATTTTTCTATACGACTTTGAGCGAAGGCATATTGCGCATCAGAGATAGTTGTTGTCGTTACATGACAACCATAGTTCTGAGCAGCATAAATAGCTAAGCCACCCCAACCTGTACCGATTTCAAGCAAGTGATCATCGGCATTAAGTGATAATCGTTGGCAAATTGTCGCTAATTTATGCTGTTGAGCTTCATCTAACGAAGCACTTTCGTGTGGATAAATAGCTGATGAGTACATCATGTCTGGGTCTAAAAACCGGGTATATAATTCATTACCTAAATCATAGTGCGCTAATATATTACGCTTTGAGCCTGACTGGGTATTTCTATTTTGCCAGTGGCTTACGGTATTTTTCAGTTTACTAGACCATGATTTGTTCGCTTCAAGGCTATCAGTCTGTTGCTGTGCTTTGGCAAAAATTCGAATAACATTGGTTAAATTAGGGCTACTCCACTTACCTTCAATAAAAGCCTCCGCTGCACCAATACTGCCACCTTTAACAAAGTCACGATAAACACTAATATCGTGAATATGTATTTTTCCATTAATACTTGCATCAGTAACATTTTCAGGAAAATAAGAATGATTTTTTCCTTCAACAACCTCTAATTGACCATAGCTGAACTTTGCAAAGACACCCATGACTAGACTACGACAGCGCTTATCTAACCAGTTAGCTTCTTTTAATACTATAACGCCTTCAATCTGTTCCATGGAGATCCTCAAAATCTTATAATTTACAAAACGTTCTTAATTATCAGCTAATCAGCTTTTTGATAACCAATAAAGGGTACACGTTTGACAAATAACTTAAGTGCTTGCCAGTAAATACTTAGCACCACTTTTACAGTCATTACCGGTAATTGACACCAGATACGTAATAAGCTGGTTTTGGTAAAAGGTTTTCTTTTCATCACTAAACTTGCATCAAATAACTTATTCATCTTACCATTTTGTTCATCAATTACCTTATTTTCAATTTTAACTAGTAACTTGTCATTATTAGAACAAGGCGGCGTTACCTGCCAATAATAAGTCATTGCTAAATCCATAAACGGTGATACTTGAAACATCTTTTTACTGGTTTTATCTAGTTGCTCATTTAACAAATCGATTAAATAATAATGACGTTCATTCCAAGGTGTATTACTCACTTCTGCTAACATTTGTGTACATTGATCATTATGGTCATAGCAAAAATAAAAATTAGCGGGGCTAAAATAAATACCAAAGCATCTAACTTGTACCAACATCACAATTCTTTTTATATCTGCATGACCTGCTAATACCTGTACTTTGTCCCTTATACGCCCAGTTAAAGATGAGGGATCACTTGCCAAGTTATTCTTTGATTTCTCTTTTAAATTCTCTTTTAAGTAATCTTTTGCTACAAAGCGTAAAGGTCGATACCAAGAAAATCCAAAAACACCTAGGCTTCCCTCCGACTTCTCAACATCAGAAAGATCAAGCGCCAGCATAAATAAACGGTAATCAAAACTATGTTTTTTAGGGCTAAAGCGTCGGTGTATCACATTACCGAGATAAATATGACTATGACTAAATGAATTAGACATGCTCATCATCTATCGCTAAATGACAGTCAAATCGTTTTGCCACTTCAACGGCACTTCTTACACCGTCTTCATGAAAACCGCTGTGCCAATAAGCGCCAGCAAAATGGGTATGATTGTGACCACAAATTAAATGCCTTTGCTGTTGAGCTTTAATCGAGGCTGAGGAAAATACAGGATGGTGGTAGGTAAACTCCCTTAGTATTTCCTTAGGGTCAATGTCATCTTTTTGATTTAAGGTAACACAAAAGGTATGTTTACTTTGAATGCCCTGCAATATATTCATGTTGTAAGTAACGCTAGCCGACTTATTACGGTCATGACTTAACTGATAGTTCCAACTTGCCCAAGCTTTTTTCCGTTTAGGTAATAATTTTTTGTCAGTATGTAATACAACGGTGTTCGCACTATAAGGCATAGCTGATAATACCATTTGTTCATCTTGGTTTACATCCTCTAATAACGCCAATGCTTGGTCTGAATGACAAGCAATAACGACTTCATCAAAAGTTTGGCTAGCTGAATTTTCAAAATGTAACTGTATTTTATCATCACCTCGAGTAATGCCTTTAATAGCAGAATTAAGGACAATACTATCCTTAAAAGGTGCACACAATGGCGCTAAATAGCTACGGGAACCTTGAGGTATAACATACCATTGTGGTCTATCAGCAATATTTAATAATCCATGATTATGAAAGAATTTTACAAAAAATGTAAATTCAACATCTTCCATTTGCGCTAATGAGCTCGACCAAATAGCCGCCCCCATAGGCAGAATATAATGTTCGGCAAAAAAGTCACTAAAATCATGCTGAGTTAAAAAAGTGCCTAACGTTAAACCTTCAATATATTGTTCTTGCTGAAAAATACTTTTGCACAGTTTATTAAAGCGTAAAATTTCTTTAACTAATAACCAAAACGACGGTTTAACAATATTTCGTCGTTGAGCAAATAAAGTATCTAAGTTGTGGCCATTATATTCTAAGCCTGTTTGGCAGTTATGTACCGAGAAACTCATTTCTGTTGGGGTTTTCCCTATACCAATCTCGTCCAACAAGGCTAAAAAATTAGGGTAAGTTTTATCATTAAAGACGATAAAACCAGTGTCTATAGCAAATTTATCACCTTGTTTTTCTATATCAACCGTTGCTGTATGTCCGCCGATACAGTCATTTTTCTCAAATACAGTAACATTGTATTTCTTTGATAATAAATAGGCTGCAGTTAAACCAGAAATACCGGATCCAATAATTGCAAAATGCTTCATTTTTCATCTTCCATAGTATTATTTTGCTCTGTTTTATTTTGACTGACTTTATTTTTACTGGTAATAAGTGATTGCCATAGAGATGAAGGTAAAATAGAAAATATTTTCATTAGAAGGGTTAAGCGCTTAGGGAAGTGAAGATATTTTTTACGTTTGCTTATACCAATAATCATTCGTCTTGCAGCCTCTTCACTACTTAATAAAAAAGGCATCGAGAAATCATTTTTATCGGTTAGCGGCGTGCTAACAAAACCAGGGTGTACTAACGTAACGCCAATGTCATGCTCAACTAAATCAAGTCGTAAACTATTCGCTAAGTAGTCGATACCAGCTTTTGAAGCGCCATAAGCTTCACTGCGTGGGAAAGGTAAAATAGTAGCACTGGAGCTAACAAAAACAACCTGTCCACCCTTGTTAACTTTAGGAAGAAAGTATTGTAGCAAAGCACCTAAGGAAGTAAGGTTAGTGTCAATAATATTAGCAAATAACTCACCATTAAAGTTTTTTGCATCATCAATATAACGACAGTCGCCTGCATTTAAAATAAGTACATCTAGCGCTTTAATATCGTCAGCCGCCGAAGCTATTTCTACTGGCTGAGTCATATCAAAGTGACATGTTTTAAAAGCACTAGAGGCAATATCGGTAAGTTTTTCTTGGTTACGGCCACAAGCAATGACTTTAGCGCCTTGTGTTGTATATTGCTGAAATAACGCCAGACCAATGCCAGATGTAGCGCCAGTAATTAAAATCGTTGGTGCCATCATTAATTAGCCGCCTTAGTTTTTATCCACTTAGTTAGCTTACCTAATACAGGTAATTGTTCATAAAGCATGGCACCTAAATCTAGATAATCTCGATGATAAATAACTTTATCGTCCTCTCCCCTAATATGGGAAGTACCTAGAACGGTTACTGGTCTTCCTTTATTTAACTTTGAGTGCTGATAAGTCATGGTCCAAAAAATGGAAGCTTTCGAGTTTTGCCAAATGACATCATCAATAACAAACTCACAAGAAGAGAGGTTTTGATAGAGGCTTTTAAAATATTGATATAAATCGTCATAACCTTCTACATGATGCATGGGATCAATAAAGATAACCTTATCATGGTAAATCGTTGACAATAAATTCAGATTATCTATTGATAACTTTTGATACACAACGACGAAATGACTCAGCCATAGAGGGGCGTCTTGTAGTGTATCTTCTAACCTATTATTCTCTGTTATATTTTCCATTCTATTACCTTAAAAATGGCGATATCAGCATTTTAATAAGCACCTTAATTACTATGTATCATAGATAAATTATACTTTATAAAAAGCTAATGCTTTTAATCTTGCTTCTTTGTGTTCAACAATTGCTGGCCAATAAATATTTAACTTATTATCATCAATATACTGATGAGGAAAGTGGATTGCCTTATCAGAAATACTTTTAAGCTCTGGTATATACTTACGTATGAATATACCTGTTGGATCAAAACGTTCGCTTTGTCTAATAGGATTAAAAATTCTAAAATAAGGTTGAGCGTCACAACCTGTACTGGCTGCCCATTGCCAGCCACCATTATTTGATGCTAAATCGCCATCAATTAGGTGCTGCATAAAATATTTCTCACCTAAGCGCCAATCAATTAATAAGTGTTTGGTGAGGAAGCTAGCGACTACCATCCGAAGTCGATTATGCATCCAACCTGTTTGATTAAGTTGTCTCATCGCCGCATCCACTAGGGGGTAGCCAGTTTTTCCCTGACACCATGCATTAAATAAGGTTACATCATTATCCCACCGCACATCTTGATAGTTTTCTTTATAACATTGATGTTTAGATAAGCGTGGTTCATGAAAAAGCAGATTTCGATAAAACTCACGCCAAATAATCTCATTCAACCATGAAAACTCTTCACTGTCGGCTGCCAGTAGTAGATCAGGGTACTTGTTAAGTAATAATCTAAGTACATAACGAGGACTGATAACGCCAGCAGCCAAATAAGGTGAAATACCCGAGGTACCTTTGACTGACGGAATATCTCTATTATGTTTATAACTACTAATTTTATCTTGATAAAAGCTTGGCAGTATTTTTTGTTCAAAAAAAGTAGCAAGTGGCCAGGTACTTGAAAGACTTTTTTGACTCTCACACTCTTTATTTGCGTTAGTAGCGGGAGAAGGTAGCGCTATGCTTACCGAGCTACTTGATACTTTGCCTAAATACTCAAAACCAGCTTGCTGGACATAGGTTAACCATGCCCGCTTAAACGGGGTAAAAACCTTATACATAATAGCTGACTGATTAAGAACTTTACCCTTAGGCACAATTACGTCAGCTTCAAATAAGGTTAATAAACTACCACTAGACTTTAATTTCGAGCATAGCTGCTTGTCACGTTGCTGCTCATTAAACTCAACCTCACTATTGGCTACAACCTCAGTAATTGTATGTAGTTGGCAATAATCGCTTAAATATTGATTTTGCTGGGTAAAGTCATCTACCTCAATCAATTCAAGTTCTATATTAAGCAGTGCTAGCTCTTTAACCAATGCATAAGCATGACGTTTGATAAAATCTATTTTTATCGGCGACCAATCGTGTTGTTGCCATTGTTTTTCACAGACAAAAAAAACGGCTTTACGCAGTTTTTCTGATTCTGGTTGACTCAGAAAGTAGTGTAAAGCCGGGTTGTCATGTGTTCGAAGATCATTACGAAACCAGAGTAACAATTTATGTCCTTAAATATCTGACTATTTCTAATTAACTATATGACTTACCTTTTAATAGACTGCCTATTTAAGGTGATGATTAATACCTATTAATAAGCATATCTTAATCTTAAATCATCAGGGTATGGTGACAAGTAAGATTGCTTTGTTAAGTAGTCTTTTGGGTGATTAAGTAAATAGTGCTTAATTAACGTTAAAGGCGCCATTAACGGAATAAGACCTTCGCGATAAGCATTAATCTGTTCACATAATTCTTGTCTTTCATTGGCTTTTAAATGCTTCGAAAAGTACCCTTGCATATGCGCTAGTGTGTTGGCGTGTTTTTTACGTGTCGCAATAATTTTAAGTGCCGTCATTAGGCCTAAAATGTATTGTGAGGCAACCTGTTGAAGTGGTAAGTCAGCTCTGGCTAATAATTGACCCAATGCTTTGTAAGCAATTAAGTCGTGACTCATCAAGGTACACTTGTAATGACTATGAAAGGTAGTTAACTTGTGTTTGGTTAGTCCTGAATCAAACACAGTTTGCCAATGTTTATAAGCAAACACTCGAGCAACAAAGTTTTCACGAATTAACGGATCATTTAAACGACCATTTTCTTCACAAGGTAATAATGGGTTAGCATCCATAATTTCCTTAGCAAAAGCTCCGACTCCGTATGAAGGTAAGGCATGACCTTCAGGGCTATAAATCTTGACTCTCTCCATGCCACAGCTAGGACTTTTAGCGCAAAATATGTAGCCTGTTAAAGATTTAGTCATACGGGCTACTTTCTTACCGTAGGCTTTTAGTGCCTCAGTTACATTACCACTACCATCTTTTTGAGAAACATGAATAACATCATCACGCTTTATTTGACGAATAGTCGGCCTAGGGATAGGTAAACCTATCGCAACCTCTGGACAAAATGATTTGTAAGTGACGTGGGTAGAAAATTCTTTAATACAAAAGTGTGACGGTTTATTACTGGCATCAAAACGAACTTTCTCACCAATTAAACAAGCACTAATACCAATTTCTATCTCTTTTTTATCAACTGTATAAATCATAACTATTACCTGTGTATATCTTACTCTAACTTCTAATCTATAATTTATCGTAAGCTAATAGATGAACGAACCTATTGGATTTAGTAATTTATTTATACCTTGAGTAAAGTGAAGTGCATCGTTGGCAACAGTGAAACAAAGACAACCATTAGTAGA
>JBKEHN010000078.1:0-13693 GCA_046710905.1 Colwellia sp. | reverse complement strand
AAGGTAAGTGTGGTGAAGGCAAAATGAAAGCTGCTAAAAAAGGTAAGTGCGGTGAAGGTAAGTGTGGCGAAGGCAAAATGAAAGCTGCTAAAAAAGGTAAGTGCGGCGAAGGAAAATGTGGTGAAGGTAAGTCGACAGAAAAGAGTAAAAAGTGTGGTGGTTAGTCCGCCAACTCTTTTTAGATAATAAATGGGCGAAAGCCTGTTTATTTATTATAAACAAAGCGATTAATTTTTGCAGACTCTCTATTAAGTAAATTGATATAAACGACTATACTTAATTAACTTATATAAAATAGTCAGAGGTTTATATGAACGCTTCAACGAGACTGACTCGATACCTCATTGAAAAGAAAATTGCCTACCAAGCAATTGAACACTTTCACAGTAACAGCTCTATTGGTACCGCAATAACAGCTAATATCCCATTAAAACAGATTGCTAAAGCAGTTTTGTTAAAAAACCATGAAGATAAAAAGTTGATGGCCATACTGCCAGCTACTGACAAGATTAGTTTAGCAGTGATTAATGATAACCTGCATGGTAGCTTTGAGTTAATGAAAGAACATGAGCTATACCAATTATTTTCAGACTGTGATCATGGCGCAATACCCCCAGCAGCTGGTGCATACAATCTAACAATGATTTGTGACAAAAAGTTAGATCTATTATCACGGGTCTATCTTGAAGCTGGTGATCATCAAACATTGTTATGTGTAACTCAAGATGATTTTAAAACGTTAATGACGTCTGGTAAACATCTTAACTTTAGCCATGAAGTATTTCACTAACAGATATGTTAGCAAATAGCCTTAGAGTGTATAATGTCTTAATTAAATTTATGTATTGGATTTTACTGTGAATAATAATGATGTTTTACGCAAGTTGCGTTATACCTTTAATTTTAATGATAAACAAATGGTGGCGATCTTTGCTTCAGCAGGTGAAGTAGTTACTCGTGAGCAAGTAAGTGCCTGGCTGAAAAAGGACAGTGATAGTGATTTTGTTGCTTTATTTGATACTAAATTAGCTGTTTTTTTAAATGGTTTCATAAATGAGAAGCGTGGGAAAAAGCCAGGTCCTCTAGCCATACCAGAAAAACGTTTATCAAATAATATCATTTTGACTAAACTCAAAATTGCCCTAAACCTGCAAGCTGAACAAATAATTTCATTATTAGAAACAGTCGATTTTAGACTGAGTAAGCCTGAATTAAGTGCTTTTTCACGTAAAGTGGATCATCAGCACTATCGGGAATGTAAAGACCAAGTCTTAAGAAATCTTTTACATGCAATTGATAACACTTATCATGTACAAAGAACGGATAAAATAGTTATCCCTAGTAGCCCTAGTAGCTCTAGTTCGAAAGTTGCAGCAGGTAAATTAAAACCAAGTCATGATAAAAAGGTTTATACTAAGAAAAAAGTTACTAAACCTGAACCTTCATCACCATGGGTTGAAGGCGCTAGACCTAATGTCAGTAATATCTATGTTAATCCAAACAGCACTGCGACACCTAAACGCCAACGTCTAAAACTGTCAAAGTAATTTATCATTGGCACTAAAATTATACATTAGTACTAAGTTTTCGTTACATTATAAGTATTATGTTTATGCATTGATTTGAGAAAACCCTATATACTCAAATTATTATAGGGTAGAATCCGCGCAAATTAGCCCTTAGTGTTAAAAATTGTATATGAATATATTAGTTGTTGATGATAATAAAGCTGTTCAAGAAAAGCTAGTAGCGCTTATTATTTCACAAGGACACAATGTAGATCTAGCGATTAACGGTTTGGATGCATTAGGAAAAGCTCAACAAGGGAACTATCAGTTATTTATTATTGATCATTTAATGCCGTTGATGAATGGTGTACAGCTAACGAAAAACTTGAAAGGTAATCAACTTTCTTCACAAGTCCCTGTGATCTTCATGACGACACAAGGAACTCATACAGTTAAAAACCTAGTAGAGTTCAATCTTTTCGATAAGGTTATTGATAAGCCTATTAACGACGCGTACTTTCTTACAATTCTTTCTGAATTTACCTCTACTTTTTATGAGGATGAAACAGTTCAAAATATTGCCTAATATTGCTATAAGCTACCTTTTATCCCTATAAATGTGAGCTCAATTGCTTTATGCTTTGATTATCTATTTATTAATATGATAGAAAACCATCTTAAGGTTTTCTTATTCGAAATCATGAATAATACACAACAGCAGCAACTGGTTAATGCAATACAAACTATTCCAGATTATCCAGTTAAAGGCGTCATGTTCCGTGACGTCACTAGTCTATTAGAAGACGCACAAGCTTTTGCTTTAACGATTGAGTTATTAGCTGACATTTATAGAAATAAAGGTTTCACTAAAGTAGTTGGCACAGAAGCTCGTGGCTTCATTTTTGGTGCGCCTTTAGCGTTAGCCTTAAATATTGGCTTTGTCCCAGTAAGAAAACCAGGAAAATTACCTAGAGATACTTACGCTCAGGCTTATCAATTAGAATATGGTGAAGATGTTTTAGAGATTCATCAAGATTCATTAACCCCAGAAGATAAAGTTCTGATTATTGATGATTTATTAGCAACTGGTGGCACCATAGAGGCGACAACGAAACTGATCCGTCGTTTAGGTGCGCAAGTACAAGATGCTGGTTTTGTTATTTCTTTACCTGATTTAGGCGGAGAAAAGCGTCTAGTAGCACTAAATATTACGCCTTATTCACTAATACAATATCAAGGCGAATAGTTTATCCAAGGACCTAAAGTAATTTAATATGAGTTATCAAGTTTTAGCAAGAAAATGGCGTCCCAAGAACTTCCAGCAATTGATGGGTCAAGAGCATGTCGTCACGGTTCTTGCAAATGCCTTATCTCAAAAGCGTTTACATCATGCTTATCTTTTTACCGGTACGCGAGGTGTTGGTAAAACGACTATTGCCCGAATTTTCGCCAAAAGTTTAAATTGCGAGATTGGTATCACAGAGAAACCTTGCGGTGTATGCGACGCTTGTATAGATATCGACCAAGGACGTTTTGTTGATCTTCTCGAAATAGATGCGGCTTCTAAAACGAAAGTTGATGATACTCGTGAAATTCTTGATAATGTTCAATACGCGCCGAGTAGAGGTCGATTCAAAGTTTATCTGATAGATGAGGTACATATGTTATCTCGCCATAGCTTTAATGCCTTACTTAAAACCCTTGAAGAGCCGCCAGAGCACGTTAAATTTATTTTAGCGACTACAGATCCACAAAAATTACCGATTACAGTATTATCACGTTGTTTACAGTTTCATTTAAAAGCTTTGACGGTAAAGCAAATTGAAGAAAAACTTATAGATATTTTATCTCAAGAGCAAGTAAGCCACGAGCAGGGTTGTTTAACTTTGTTAGCGAAAGCAGCTCGCGGTAGTATGCGTGATTCACTGAGTTTAACTGATCAAGCAATTGCTCAAGGGCAAGGAAATATCAGTTTAACTAATATTCAGCAGATGCTTGGTGGTATCGATCAAAACTGGGTTTATCAGGTGGTGATTGCTCTACTAAAGCAAGATAGCCACGAGCTAATGGCTTTATCTCAAGAAATTGCCTCTTATGCACCAAGTTATAGCCGATTATTTGCTGAGCTAATTCAGTTGTTTCATCAAATTGCCTTGATGCAAATAGTTGAACAGCATTTTGATTTACCTGCGGACTTATTAGCTTTATTAAAAAAATTCAGTAAAGCTATATCTGCTGAGGATGTTCAACTTTATTATCAAATAAGCCTCAATGGTCGAAAAGATTTACCGTACGCTTTTGATGAACAAGCAGCTTTTGATATGACCTTATTGCGATTGTTTGCTTTTAAACCCATGCAAAAATCTCAGCTTGTTAACCAGCTATTAGATAATAGTGAACAGCCTAATGTTGTTAGCTTCGATGAAGTCAATTTTAGTAAGCCAGCAGAAGTAACTTCAAGTAATGAAGTTATAGATATAGCGCCAGTTGAAGAGCTCGTTAGCACAATAGTTTCAGATGGCATTGTTGCAGTTGAAGTGATTACTCCTAATGCGCCTATTACTATGGATGGTACTGAACAAGTAGAGTTAAATGAGCAAATATTGGCTATTGAGCAACAAGCTACGGAGCTAAACTTTAGTAATACAGAGCCGTTAATTCAAGCTCCAACAGCACAAAAAGCGGCTTTAAATATTGCGACTGCAGAACATTTACCATCGACCACAAGTGATGCCATACAGCCAATAAAACCTTCCCTTGCGCCTAATGAGCAAGTAGGGCAAATTAGTAGCCATAGCCCTGTAGCCTCTGTACTAGCAACCCGAAATATGTTGCGCAGTCGAAAGAAAGAATTGGAGAAGCAAACAAAAAAGCCCCGTGACGCAGCTCTGCGTCAACCTGATAAGGTCGAAAGTAGTCAAGATAGTGCTAACTCCTCAGTAGAAACGCAAGTGGTATCACCCGAGCCATTAATACCTTTCCACCAGGATAATATTGACCCTACTAAAATTATTAAAGCCAATCAGGTAGATAAATGGGCGCATATGATCGACTCTATGCAGCTTACTGCACGTATTAGGCAATTAGCGATACATGCAACAATTAGTGAAAAGTCTACCGATGATAATTTGATACTGCAACTAAATCAGGCAACCCGACATTTATATACAGAAGTAGCTCAGCAATTATTGCAGGATTCTATTTGTGAATTCTTGTCAAAACAGATTACAGTTACGCTTAATATAGTTGATGAAACTGTCGCAGACCCTTATCAAATTCAAGGTCAAATAAATGATAAGCGTCTTGTGTATGCACAAGCACTAATAAAAGAAGATGCTATTGTGATTGCATTACAAGAAAATTTTCAAGCAAATTTGGATGAAGATACTATTTCACCGCGCTAGTAGTAAAATAGTTTGAAACCACTTTGCCTTTTGAAGACTAATTGCCATGAGTTAGTGTTCAAAATTTGCTTACTTTAGGGTAAAATGACAGAATAATTTATAAAATAGTTTACCTAATAATATTGGAGAAAAATTATGATGAAAGGTGGAATGGGCAACTTAATGAAACAAGCCCAACAAATGCAAGCAAAAATGGCTAAAGCGCAAGAAGAGTTAGCGCATTTGGAAGTTATTGGCGAAGCAGGTGCAGGTATGGTGAAAGTAACGATGACAGGTAGTCATAGTGTTCGCCGTGTTGAGCTTGATGAAAGCTTAATGAGTGATGATAAAGATATGATTGAAGATTTACTCGCTGCAGCGGTTAATGATGCAGTACGTCGTGTTGAAGAGCAAAATAAAGATAAAATGGGTGCACTTACTGGCGGTATGCAATTACCACCAGGGATGAAGATGCCGTTTTAGTTCTTAACTCTTTGAAAATAGCGCCTTCTGGCGCTTTTTTTTGTCTGAAATATAAGGGCTACAAAATTTAAATGTTTTTTGGTTTGATTTCGCTTATCCAATCTTTTTTGCTAACCTATTTATATAGTCAGGATCTTAATCTGGGATCAATTTACCATATATTTTACTAATCATACTCTAGTCACTATCCCTATGTATTTTTTATCTGCAGCATGATCCAGAACTTTCCTAAGTATATTTGTATACTCCTGAACTATGACATCTAGGTATCATTGAACCTTTGAACCTTTATTTCCGGATACAGTCTCGCTACCAAGGGCGTCAAGTTTCTCTTTTATTATGTCATTGATTGGCACATTGTATGGTGTTTTAACCAATTCTGAGCAGTTGGGACTTTCTTATAATTTATACTATTTAAAGGAAAGTAAGCTTGCCAGAATATTTTAGGATCATTTTTATACAAGGCGTTGGATATATCACCTTTAATGTTGCCTAAAGCTAAGACCTTTATCAATGAAAATTCTTACTCAGACATCATTAAAATACCTTCTTCAATACTGTAGATTATGAATAATTGATCGTTAGGATCGATAATGGCCAAGTTCTTAGGCCTCACTTTTAGCAAGTTAATTATTATAACATCATTTATTTTAAACTTTGTTGGGTTTACAAAAACGTTTAACAGTATTTTTTACTTCAGCTGTAGGGGTTTTAACTTCTAAACAGGCGATAAAAAGTAGTACCAAACAAGATAACATGAACAATTTAATTAGTGTTTTCATAATGACTAGAACTGTAAGTAGAAATGAGGAGAAGTAACTTCAAAAAATAAAGGGGGTCAGGTACACTTTAAATACTTTGTCATGAGGGGGGCGTTAAGCAGAGAATCAGATTCAAACTAAAGTTGGGCACACCAAATAAAGAAGACGCTGTTATATGGCAATCTTCTTTATTTGGTAATTGTCTTGTACCTAATCCATATAACTAAGTACTAGATCCCCGACCAAGTAACCACGGGGATGACATCTAGTAGGTTACGTTGCTGTACCAAATACTCAAAATCCTATCTCAGTGAATCAATCAACAACATTCTATCGTTTATTCAAGCAAGCACGGTGCAGTTTTATTGGAGTTAAACGCATAAGTCTGTCAATATTTAGCAAACTTGTTACAATGCTATTTTTTGATTTTAGGTAGACTATGAATAACAGTAATGATCCCCTACATGGCGTGAAACTTGTACAAATTCTCACCGAACTGGAGAAGAACGTTGGTTGGAAGAAGATGGGTGAGTTACTTAATATTCGTTGTTTCATCAATAATCCGCGTCTTAAATCAAGTTTGAAATTTCTGCGTACAACCCCTTGGGCACGTAGTCGAGTTGAAATTTTATACCTAAAAACTTTTTGTAGTAAGCATCAAGAAACGGGGAAATTAATCAGGGGGATACTCGCCCAGAGTAAAGCTGTAGCAAAAAAGACTTCCACTAAGCCAACTCCCTTTGTTTGGCCAAAATCGAAAAATAAATAAACTTCTGTCCGACTGAAGACATTAGTACTTATCAAGCCACCGATAATGAATGGGGTCAAGTACACTTTAACTAATTTGTCGTGGAGGCGACTACACCCAGAGACGTTCGACGCCTAAGGTCTCTTAGAAACGCATGGCGCTGCGACTTAGTAGCGTCTTACTTATTAGCCGCGTAATAAAAATCAAAGTATTTTCTATGATCTACGCCAGCTAAGTTAGAGCTGATTTTATTCGGGTGTTTATAGTCTTTCCAGTTAGCTACATTACGACCGACATTAAGTTTAGGGAAATCTATACAGCCTTCCTCTTCCATTTCTAAAAACTGTTTCATTTTCAGTAAACTATCTTGCTTACTTATATCTATCGTTAATAAGTTATCTCTCCCTTCAAAATATGAATAAACACTTTGCTGATGACGCTGATAGCAATCGTTTAATTCATCATAGTTTAAAGGTAATTCGATAGAGAATGTATCATGAAAACTACGTTTTAAAATAGGATTGAATCGCCCTTTTATTGGTTCTAAATGAGTCGCCATCTTTTCAAGTAACATGGTAATCGAAGGGAGCCATTTATCCATGCTCCTTGTTAAATAAATAAATTTAGCTTTAGGAAATAATACATCTAACTGTTGATAATCGCTAAAACAGGGAGAATCAGATATCGCATCTGCTACTGCAAACGTACGCTTAGTAAACGCGGTATGAGCTACAGTTAAGCCTAGTTCTAATAGTGCTACACTAATACTGGTAGTGCCTGTTCTAGGCAAGCCAATAATAAATATTTTAGACATCTGATACTACTCGTATTTAAAAAGTCATCATTATAATCGTATGTACGGAACAGGTAGAATTAAATATTAAACAATAGGTAATATACAAGCACAATACTGATAAGTTAAGCAAAAAAAGCTACAGGTTTTCAAATTATAATCGAGCCTAGACTATTTTTTATAGTTACTATCCTGATCTTTTAAGCTACTGAATTAACTAGCACAGTCGCTCAAAGTTAAAAAGTATATAGCTCTTAGTTAAGGTTCATAAATAACTTATAGGTAAGAGATATTTTATGAGAACAGCAAGAAAATAATTAATCAGCTTAGTTGACCAGCTCACTTTTTATATTAAAGTCTTGCAGTAACCTCAGTTATATATCAGGCGCAATACCCGAGATTTAGGCAACGCTACTTCAATACTAAGGCATTACTTGCTCAGATATGATTGTAATCCATACATCCTGATATTTAATAATATCAGATTTATCATTGCTGCTAGTGCAAAGGGTAAAAATATTAGTTGAAAAATATTAGAGTACCCTAAATTTGTTGATTAAATTATGCCTCTTTACTATCCCTAAACATCGTATAATGAAGGGTGCAGACCCTCTCTATTTAATTGAAATTAATACTTTTATCTGGTCTATTAATTTATCAGGCTAGTCATAATAAGTTAATAAGCCACCCATAATAACCTGGTAAGTTGTGTTTTTGAGTAGATAAATAAAATAGCTGGTAAGGCAACCAGTCATATTTTGTAGTATTTATAAGTAACTATAATTTATGTAAATTTTCTGATCATTTTGTAATGTTTTATTAGATTTAGATTCCTCGCGCCCACCCACTAAGCTTACTATGCGCTTCATTCCTTTCACCCACTTTTCATCTTTAATGACTGAATACGGAAATTAGAGTATAAAAGATAGGTTTATTATCACTATATTACCCATCAAGGCCCTTATGTTTTGATTTTTAAATGAGGGAGGATCTCTTATGATAATAGATAATAAAGGCGTTGTTATAATCACCGAATAAGGAAATAATGTGAATACCCAAATACTTCAGTTAAGTTTTAGTATTGTCATGATCTTGTTATTGAGTGCTTGCCAGAGTATTAAAACACCTATTAATACTACTCTCAAAGCTAATTTTAAAACGTTAGCAGGGCAGGTTTATTATCTTGAGCGAAAATTACTTCCCCCCGGAGCTAGGTTAGAAATAATCTTAGAAGATGTCTCTAAAATGGATGTCGCATCAACTAAGATCGCTTCAATAACCAAAAATATTAATACTGCCCCACCTTATAAGTTTAATCTTGAATATAATGCTGACCTTATCAAGCCTAATATGCGCTATAATCTCAGAGCGAAGATTAGTTTATCTAATACGCTATTAATGACCTCTACTGAGCAGGTCAACCCCTTTAAAGAGCCAAATACTATTCATATTAAGTTGAGTAGTATTGTTCGTTCTTTATCTTCTGCTACTCAATCAGTAGGAAAGTCAGGAGAAAAATCATCTCATAGACATGGCTATGAAGGATTGACTGTTATTTCTGTAAATCCTTTATCAACATTAAGTAATACCTACTGGAAGTTGATGACATTAAATGAGGACATGGTCATCATGACCAATCAGCAAAAACGTGAAGCGTTTATACAGCTAGATAGTAACCGCAAAGCAGTAAAGGGCTTTGATAGTTGTAATCAATTCACTGGTAAATTTAAAGTAAAGGGGAATTCGTTGAACTTTGGAGCTATTGCTTTGACCCAAATAGCATGTTTCAATAATAGCAATGTAGAAAGTAATTTTTTAAACGTTTTAGCGTTAACAAACTATTATTCAATTCATGAACATCACTTAACGCTGCTAGATAATACCAAGAAACCAATAGCCAGCTTTGAAGCACAATATTTTAATTAATTTAGCTTTATTAGAGGAAATCACCTTGCAAAATAATTCATTCTTATCATGTATTACTTTATTACTTGTAATTCATTTAACCGCCTGTTCAGAAAAAGTAGAGACATCATCTACTCTTGATAAAACGACAACGTCATCGACAAAGATAGCTATGAGCTCTACTACAGACCAATTTGCCGATAAGGTCTTTATCAATGGTAAAATTATTACCGTAAATGATCAGCAACCAAACGCTCAAGTTGTTGCTATAAAAAATGGTCTTATAATTTATGTCGGCGATTTACTTGGTGCTAAACCACTACTAAGTAAAAATACCGAACAGATTGATTTAGATGGATTAACCATGGTTCCAGGATTTGTCGATGCTCACGGTCATGTTGTTAGTGCTGGTTTACAGGCTGCTAGTGCAAATTTATTACCTTTACCTGATGGCCAAGTAAATAGCTTTTCAGAGCTGACAGACTCCTTAAGATCTTGGGCGGCAACAGATAATGGTAAGATATTTATTGATAAAACAGGTTGGTTGGTTGGTTTTGGTTTTGATGACTCACAATTAAAAGAGCAAGTGTTTCCTACAGCCAAAGAACTTGACTTTATTAGCGATGACAAACCATTAATGATCATTCATCAGTCAGGTCACTTTGGGGTATTTAATAATGTGGCACTTAAAAAGGCTGGTATTGATGATTGTCAAAAAGTTATTTTAGGTGGTGCAATTCGATGTCAAGCTGATGGGAAAACGCCTAATGGTGTGTTGGAAGAAAATGCATTTTTTGCTGTATTGGCAAACTTTCAAGGCAGTATAGATAGCGCATTTAATATTGATTTATTTAACCAAGGAATGGCTAGCTTTAGCCGTTTTGGTTACACCACAGCGCAAGAAGGTCGTGCATTCTCTGCAACGATGGACGTTGCTGTTGCGCGCCTAAAGCAAGGGGAATTACCAATTGATGTCGCTATTTATCTAGACTATAGCGCTAAAAAAACAATTGATACATCGGCCTACTACAGCGGCAGTGGTTACGAAGGTATTAACTACCAAAATGGTTTACGCATCGCAGGGGTAAAATTAACGCTAGACGGCTCTCCACAGGGTAAAACAGCTTGGCTGTCCAAACCTTATTTTGTCCCACCACAAGGACAAGATAAAAGTTACCTAGGTTATCCTGCAATGACTACCGAACAAGTAGAAACAGAGGTTATGGATGCTTTTGCTGAAAATCGCCAAGTACTTGCTCATTGTAACGGCGATGCTGCTATTGATCGTTATTTAGATGCTATTGAAAAAGCGACAAAAAAATACGGTAAAGCAGACCGACGTATTGTCTTAATTCATGGTCAAACGCTACGTAAAGATCAAATCCCACGCCTAAAAGAATTAGCTATTATTCCATCACTTTTTCCTATGCATACTTTTTATTGGGGTGATTGGCATAAAAGCTCGGTGCTTGGTCCTGAACGTGCAGCTTACATATCACCAACAAGAGACGTCTTAGATGCTGGTCTTATCTTTACTTCACATCATGACGCACCTGTAGCGTTACCTGACTCGATGCGTGTTCTTTCGGCGACTGTAACACGTGTTACTCGCAGCGGTGAAGTCTTAGGTCCTGATCAAAGAGTTACACCATATGAAGGACTTAAAGCGATAACTATTTGGCCAGCATATCAACACTTCGAAGAGAAAAGAAAAGGCTCAATTGAAGTAGGTAAACAAGCTGATTTTGTTATTTTGTCTGCCAACCCACTTACCGTTGACCCATTAACGATTGCTGATATTAAGGTTTTAGAAACTATTAATAACGGAGTAACGGTATTTAAATTAAATACCGTTACTAAACCTAAAGTTATTATTGGCTCAGATAAAGATGAAAAAGCTTGTATAGGCTCTGCTGGTTATCAATGGTGCTCCAAGTTAGCGCAATGTATTCGACCTTGGGAGTTAACCAAGCAACATAATGTCGAAAATACGCCTGAAACGTTGACTAGTTTATGTAACTAGACAAAATAAAAGGTAATAAGTTATTTGCAAACTATATCTATCTCAATAATATTAACCACGATATCTTTACGCGACAGTGCTTAAGATAAAGGCTTACATTTAGGCTTAGTTGTCGCTCTTACACTACTAAGTCAAGTTTACCTACTTATACCTGAAATAATCTACAAGACCATTGAGCAAATGTAATAATTCCTCGGTAGTTGAATTAGCTAATTCGACTCTATACACTTGCTCTTCACTTAAGTCATATCTTAGAAGTAAACCTAATATACTAAGAATAAAATTCATGAGTATTCGTATTTCATGACTCATACTTATTTGACTATTTTTGACATAAAAAACAGCAAAAAACGGGACCAACAACTATGGGACTAAAACTATAATAGCGGCATTGAAGATACGCGATAAAGCCTAGATAAATGCGCTGAAGTCAATACTATTTACTTCAACCGGTTGGTTGGCATTCAGTTTAATTATTGCCAAGGAAAAGTCGATACCAGTAAGGTTGAGTATAATAGGCATCAAACAAAATATTAATATTATAGTTAAAAAAAGTTTTTATCAAATACCGATTCAGTTACTGTAAGTTAGAATGTTCTTGAATGGATTATTAATCTGGATTACTAGCTAGATTAGCTGACAGAGTGATTTCTCTGATCTTGAAACTGATAAGATAACTTATTAATAATTATTTATAAGATCATGATAAAAATAATAAAAGAAGGGCTTAAAAGTTAGTAAAGAGTTCAATATCTACCATCAAATCGCTTACTGATTTTGATGCCAATAATGATAAATACTGTCTAGTGTTAGAGCGATGATTTTTTGGCTTGTTTTTTTTCTTTTCTACGTCTTTTAAAAAATGAAGAAAGCAACTGGCTACACTCTTCTTGCAATAGGCCTGAATGGACTGTTAATTGATGATTTAACTGTGGGTTATTAACTAAGTTAAAAGCACTGCCAGCAGCACCTGTTTTAAGATCGCTACAGGCGTAAACTAAGCGATTTATGCGGCTATGTACCAGTAAACCTGCGCACATAGGGCAGGGCTCTAAAGTCACGTATAAGGTGCAATCAAGTAGTCGATAGTTATTAATAAACGCCCCAGCCTGTCTGATAGCATTCATCTCCGCATGACTTGATGGGTCGTTAAGCATGATGGACTGATTAAAACCTTCACCAATAATTTTCCCTTGCTTTACTACGACAGCGCCAACAGGTATTTCATCATGTTGCTCAGCTTGTTGTGCCAATTCAAAGGCTCTTTGCATAAAGGTTAAATCAAGTTGAGCTTGGTCTTCTGTACTGAGCGTCAATGATAAATTTTCTGAGGACGGCCCTATCATAAAAATATTTCCAGCAAGTCATTTAAATAGCGTTGTCCTGTTTGAGTGACTAGCCAATATTCTTCATTATCTTTTACTTCACAAACCATCAGTTTTCTTTGTTGCGCTTTTTTAAGTAAAGGTAATACCGAGCTTATATTAAGCCCAGTACTTGCTTGAAACTGATTAATATTAAAAGCACTGTGCAGTCTTAGCTGATTCATCATGAACTCAAAAGGGCGATCACTTTCATCAACTTCAGATAATTGATCTAAGAAATTACGGCTATTATCTAAATAACCCTTAGGGTGTTTTACCTTTATGGTACGTATTATTTTTTGCGTTCGACTATTGGTGATTTTTCCGTGAGCACCACAACCAATACCAAGGTAGTCACCATATTGCCAATAATTTAAATTATGCTGGCATTGATAGCCAGGTTTAGCGTAGGCAGAAATTTCATACTGCTGATAACCAGCCTCATTGAGTAGCTTGACGCCTTGATCTTGAATCTCCCATAAAATATCATCTATCGGTAACTTAGGCGGTTTAGAGTGAAAAATAGTATTGGGCTCAATAGTTAATTGATACCATGAGATATGATTAGGATTGAGGCTAATAGCTGTTTTTAGATCATCAAGGGCATTATTCAATGATTGGTTAGGCAAACCATGCATTAAATCTAGATTAAAACTGGTTACGCCACTTTCGGTTGCTAATTTTGCTGCTATTTTTGCTTGGTCACTATCATGGATGCGGCCAAG
>JBKEHN010000077.1:0-13746 GCA_046710905.1 Colwellia sp. | reverse complement strand
TTAATAGTTATGTTATTCCCTAGTATTTTATGCGCTCTCTAAATTTAGTTGGGCGTTTTTTTTGTCTAAAATTCGATATAGATATAGATATAGATATAGAGCAACTAGATTATTCTACTATTAATAGTTATAACTCATAATTTATATGACTAAAAAATAAACATTAATAAAACATTAAAATAATTTGAACTAAACAATAAAGTAGCACTCTTACTTAATAGTTATGTTATTCCCTAGTATTTTATGCGCTCTCTAAATTTAGTTGGGCGTTTTTTTTGTCTAAAATTTACCACAGAATATTTTTATTCTTCCTTAAGTGATATCAGAAATAAATATTAATAAAAGTATTAATAAAACATTAAAATAATTTGAACTAAACAATAAAGTAGCACTCTTAATTAATAGTTATGTTACTCCCTAGTGTTTCATGTTTATGCGCTCTCTAAATTTAGTTGGGCGTTTTTTTTGTCTAAAATTCGATATAGATATAGATATAGAGCAACGAGATTATTCTACTATTAATAGTTATGACGTATAATTTATATGACTAAAAAACAAACATTAATAAAACATTAAAATAATTTGAACTAAACAATAAAGTAGCACTCTTAATTAATAGTTATGTTATTACCTAGTATTTTATGCGCTCTCTAAATTTAGTTGGGCGCTTTTTTTTGTCTAAAATTTACCACAGAATATTTTTATTCTTCCTTAAGTGATATCAGAAATAAATATTAATAAAAGTATTAATAAAACATTAAAATAATTTGAACTAAACAATAAAGTAGCACTCTTAATTAATAGTTATGCTACTCCCTAGTGTTTCATGTTTATGCGCTCTCTAAATTTAGTCGGGCGCTTTTTTTTGTCTAAAATTTGGTAAGGATACTGAACAACTATATTATTCCACTGTTATTAATAACATTTCATGTTTTATGCGCTCTCTAAATTTAGTTGGGCGCTTTTTTTTGTCTAAAACTCGACAACTAGTCTGACAGAGAGGGATGTTGTTCTACTCATGCTTAGCAGTATTTTTTTGGAAAGTAAGATAGCTTCTACAACTATGTAAGTCAGTTGTCAGTTTAGAAAGCGAATAAGTTATGAAGGAATATATTATAAATAAAATGAACTTATCTGTAACTATGACGTCTTATTAATTGAAACATTCCTCCCTGGATTGCTTTCATTTAATTTAAGTCTTGTTTGCTTAAATAACCGGCGCGTCATTTTGACGCGCTTTTTTTATAGGTATTCTTCTATTTTTATTATTAAAAGTCTATTTTCAAGAAAAATAATCTGACAGGAAATCATCAAAGTTTAGTTTATCACCTGCTTCGATATCCGCTTGTGCTTTATGAGAAGCTGGTACGCTTTTATCAAAAAATTCTTGACTATAAAACTGATAATCACGTGTTTTAGCTTCTCTTTGATATTCACTTGCTTTATTTAAAGCATACTGCGATAAAGATTGCTCTTGAATAATAGATAATAACTGCGCTGATGGTGTTAAACTAGGGTCATTAATCTTAGCTTGTTCACGAACAATAGCGTCACTATATTTACTCGTTTGGTATGCTTTATCTAATAACTCTGCAACTTGCTGCATCTGCTTGAATAATTCATTACCCCACTCTGTAACCGATTTAAGCTTAACTTCACTACCACAATTAGCATCACTAAGTAATAACTCAGGATCTCGACCACGTAGAACCACTGCATCCATATTCTGTTCATGTAGTGTTTGGCGTGTACAATCGAACTCTTTATTATCAACAAAAGCACAAAAAGTTATAAATATATCTAAAAAGTGAACTTGCTCAAGACTAATTCCGGTATCTGAAAAGGGATTTACATCAAGGGCTCTTACTTCAATGTATTCAACACCGCGCTCCCTTAGAGCAACTGAAGGCTTTTCACCTGGTTTTGCTACACGTTTAGGACGAATTGGTGCATACAGCTCATTTTCAATTTGTAGTACGTTGTCGTTAAGCTGTTGGTATTGACCATTAACTTTGACACCAATACCAGAAAAATCCTTAGATTTTAGTTTTATAGCTTGTTGTACGCCATCAACATAATCAGCTAAATTGTTATAACAAATTTTTAATGCTGATTGCTCAGAGCTGGTATAACCTAAATCACTCATGCGTAACGAGGTAGCATGCTCAAGGAAAAGCGCGCCAGAAGGTGATTTTTTAAAAGGTAACTTATGCTCTTGACCTTGTAAAAAAGATCCACATATGGCTGGTGAGCTACCGTATAAATAAGGTATTAGCCAACAAAAGCGTTTGTAATTTCTTAAAATAGAAAAATAACGTTCAGAGATGAATTCATCAAGAGGTAACGATTTTTCACCTGATAACTGATGTAATTTTTGTTGAACCTGCCAAAAATCTTGTGAGAATGAAAAATTAAAATGTATACCTGAAATAACTTGCATCATCGAGCCATAGCGGTTCTTCAGGCCTTGACGATAAACTGTCTTCATTTTAGCTATATTAGAGCTGCCATATTGTGCTAATGGTATCTTCTCAGCATCGTTAATAAAACAAGGCATACTCATTGGCCACAAAAGTTCTCCTTCAATATTAGCAAAGGTATATTTTTGAATATCTTGAAGTTGGGCAATAGCTTGCTCTGGTGAATGACTAACCGGAGTGATGAATTCAAGCAAAGTTTCAGAATAGTCAGTTGTTATCTGTCCGTGAGTAAGGGCTGAACCAAGCTGTTGATAATGACCTTGCTCAGATAGTTTTCCTTCAGGCAGTATTCGCAATGCTTCTCGCTCTATACCGCGTCCAATACCTGCAACAGCAGCCAAATTTTCATTTTGGCTAAAAGCGCCAATATAATCTGTTAATGAGAGTGTCAAAATAATTCCTATATATACTAATTAGGCTAACTATTAGCTTAACTTAGTATTTAACGAGTAAGGGATATAAGCAAAAAACCCCTTATTGATGATCATATAAATAAGGGGTCTGGTGGTACTTTTCAATAGTTAACTATTTTTATTTACTAAATAGTTTATTTAGCTAGTTCGAGATCTACGACTTCGATATCAAGCTTTTTTAATTGTGGTCTAACTACTTGACCATCGCCAACAACAATCCATTGCATAGGTTTTGATAATTCTTTTGCCGCAATAGTATTTAACTGATCAATAGTTATGTTATGTATTATATTGCTTTGTGCTTCGCCATAATTAACTGGCAGATTAAACTGTAACAACTGTCTTAAAAAACCACTTTTTTGACTTGGCGTTTCAAAGCTTAACGCTTCATTTTGTGAAATGGCTTGACGCATGAAAGTAACTTCATCTGCTGTTAACCCCTGTTGCTGATAGTTCTGCAGTTCAGCTTCGATTTCAATTATTGCATCATAAGTATGATCTTTTTTAACACTAGCGCCAGCACTAAATCGACCTAAGGTTTTACCAGCAGAGAAGTAGCTTGATGCTCCGTAGGTATAACCTTTCTCTTCACGTAGATTTAAATTAATTCGACTATTAAAAGCACTCCCCAACGGGTAATTCATTAAAGTCGCTTTAAAGTGTTGACCTGTTGCATCGAAAGTCATCGCTCTACGAGATAGTTTAATCACTGATTGGCTGGCGTTAGGCAAATCAACAAAATACAGCTTGTTTGGGGTAACCTCAGGGAACTCATAATCTCCATTAATTAGATAGTCATTACCTTTCCATGCTTTTAATGGCCATAGTTTTGTAAGAAAATCAGCTTTTTCAATATCGCCAACCACAACTAAACTTGCTTTAGCTGGGGAAAAGTATGCTTGATAAAAAGCTTTTACGTCAGCTAGCGTTATCGCGGATACCGTCGAAATAGTACCACTATCAGGTAAACCAAAGCGATTACCTTTACCATAAGTCACTTGCTTTAAGGCGTTACTTGCTAAGGTGCTAGCATCTTTATTGCCTTGTTCTAAACCTTGGATCAACTGATTTTTAACACGATCAAAATCATCTTGGGCAAATTTAGGTTTAAACATCATCTCATTCATCAATGCTAAGGTAGCATCAAGGTTTTTAACTAAGCTACTCACTTTAATATAAGTATTACGCCCACCTGCACCAATAGATATATTACTGCCAAGTATAGCTAATTCATTAGATAACTTTTCTTTACTGTGTATCGTAGTGCCTTCATTCATCAAACTTGCCGTTAAACTCGCTAAACCAGCTTTATCAACTGAATCAAGCAATACGCCACCATCAATACTTAATAACAGACTTACCGTAGGTGTCTCACTATTTTTAGTTGCAATGATCTTAATGCCATTATCAAATTTTTCACGCCATAAACTAGGAACAGTAATTTGTGGATTAGCCTTAGAGCTTGGCATAATGCTGCGATCGAAATCACTGGTATTCTTCATAATCGGTGTATCAAGTTGGGCTAGTTCTACTGGGTTACTCACATCAGTTAACGTAAAGTTATTTGCTTTCGCAATTAAAGCTTCTTGACCCTGTGGTACTATCGATAACACCGCGGCCCCTTTACCTTGAATATATTGTTTGAATACTCGCATAACATCGGCTTTGGTGACGCTATTATAACGAGCAACTTGTTGCTCGGTGTAATTAGCATCGCCTAACATTGTTTGATAATGCGCTAAGCTAGACACTTTACCTGAAACACTTTGCAAGCCATAAATAGTACTAGTTTCAATACCCACTTTGGTTTTTAATAAGTCTTGGTCGTTAACACCACGTTGTTCAAATTCAGTTAACGTATCATTAATCACTTTTTCTATTTTTACTAAAGATAAACCTTGCTGTGGGTTTGGCAGCGCATAAAAGCTCATTTGACACGCTAACTCTCGACAAGGGTGACTAGCACCAGCTTGAACCGCCACACCTGATTTAACAAGATTTTTATAAAGTAATGACGTCGGCCCACTACCCAAAATATTAGCAAGTACGTCTAAAGCTGGCTCATCTTCATGCATACCATAAACGGTTGGAAAACTAATATACAACAGTGGTAGTGATACATTATCGCTAAAAGAGTAATAACGATTCTCTTCAATACTCACTGATGTTTTAGCTATATTCTCTACCACGGGCCCGGCATTTAAGTTACCAAAGTATTTATTAACCCAAGCTAACGTTTGCGCTTCGTCAATATCACCACCTATAGTGACTACCGCATTATTTGGACCATACCAACGAGAAAAGAACTCTTTTAAATCTGTGACTGTACCTCGGTCAAGGTCTGACAAATAACCAATAACAGGCCATGAATAAGGATGTTCACGTGGGAATATCATTTGATTGACCGTTTCATTTAATCGGCCATAAGGACGGTTATCAACATTTTGACCACGTTCATTTTTTACTGTCGCACGTTGTATCTCAAACTTTTCAGGGGTAATGGCTTCTAATAAAAAACCCATACGGTCAGATTCAAGCCACAACATTTTCTCTAACTGGTTTTTAGGTACCGTTTGAAAATAGTTAGTGCGATCTGAGTTAGTAGTACCGTTTAAGTCGCCACCACTTTGGGTAACGACTTTAAAGTGCTGTTCATCAGCAACATTTTGAGAACCTTGAAACATCATATGCTCAAAGAAATGCGCAAAACCTGACTTACCTAACTGTTCACGGGCTGAGCCAACATGGTAGGTAACATCAACATGTACTAAAGGGTCTGAGTTATCTTGATGTAAAATTACCGTTAAACCATTGGCTAACTTATATTTTTTAAAAGGGATATTAAGTATGTCTTGCTGGGCAGTAACCGTTTCAACCAAACTTACCCCAAGAGGTAATGGTGCTATTTCTTGACTACTACAAGCAAATAATAATGCAGTACTAGCGGCTATCGCAGAGATTCTAAATTTATTTATTATTTGTGCCAAAAAGCGGCTCTGAGGAGATTGTCGCAAAATAACATCCTGTAAAAAGAGTAAAAGGTAAAAGTTTGAATTATCATAGCAAACATAAAGACTACTCGGTTAATTTAAATGTATAAAATTATTGCAGAACATCCTGATTATATTGTTGTTGATAAAGCCGCTGGCGTAAACTTTCATGACGAAGGTGACATTGGCTCAGGGCTTTTTTCGCAGGTAAAGTACATGGTTAAGAGCCAAGTAAAGGGCATGGTAAACAGCCAAGTCAATCAACAGAATCAAAACCAAGATAATAATATAGTGTTATACCCTGTACATCGCTTAGATAAAATGACATCGGGATTAGTCATTTTTGCCAAAACCTTAGCTTGCGCGCAAACCTTTGGTCAACTATTCAATAATCACGACATAGAAAAATACTACCTTGCCATCAGCGACAAAAAGCCAAGTAAAAAACAAGGGCTTATTAAAGGGGACATGGGTAAAAGCCGCCGAGGCATGTTCAAGCTATTACGTACCATGGAAAACCCAGCTATTACACAGTTTTTCTCATATAGTATTGCTAACAAACAGCGCTTATATTTACTTAAACCTCATTCAGGTAAAACCCATCAGTTACGGGTAGCACTGGCGAGTATAGGCGCCCCTATTGTTGGTGACCCACTGTATTACAGCAGATCACAAGCAGACCGAGGTTACCTACACGCCTATGCCCTTAAATTTACTTATTTAGGTGAAATTTTCGAGTTTACTTCGCTGCCGACAATAGGTGATTTTTACCTAGAACCACAAGTGAATGAACAATTATTAGCATTAAAAAAACCTTGGCAGTTAAACTGGCCAAGGCTTTAATTCACTATAAATAACTCAGTGTTTTCGGCTGTTTATAGTGAATGCCAGAAGACTAAGGCAATCGCTGTTGGACAAATAAACTTAGTGTACCAAGGCCAAATCTTCCAAAAAAGGCTATGTTCAACGTCTTCATTGCCTTGTTTAATCTCCGCTAAAATATCACTTCTATGCCATATCCAAGCAGCGAATACACAACAGAGCATAGCAATAATTGGTTGACCATATTGTGTTGATAAAATAGCGATAAAATCTAACATCCAGTCTAAATTAAGCACAATAATAATACTCAACACTAAAATACCTAAACCGATTAGGGTTGTTGCTTTTTCTCTTGGTATGTCATGACGTTCTACCGCAAAAGATACTGGCCCTTCAAGCATAGAGATAGAAGAGGTTAATGCTGCTATCGACATCAAAACAAAGAAGCCAAAAGAGACAAACAAACCAATAAAGCTCATACCCGAGAATAACGCTGGCAATACGGTAAATACTAAATTTGACCCTGAAATAAGACTGCCATCTTCTGCAAATATTGCAACACCTTGCGCTTGAGCAACGTACATAGATGGAATAATTAATAAGCCTGCTAAAAAGGCAATAGATACATCAATTAAAGTTACTTGTGCGCCAAGTGTGACCAAATTCTCTTTCTTAGCAATATAAGAACCATAAATTATCATGACACTGGTACCTAATGACAAAGAGAAAAACGCTTGTCCTAAGGCACTGATCAAAAGGTCTGGCTCCAATATTCGAGAAATATCAGGATTTAAATAGGCATTAAAACCTTCTCTAGCTCCTTCAAGTGTAAAGACGTAAATAATTAAGAGTATAAGCAAACCTATTAACATAGGCATAAGACGTTTTGACCACTTTTCAATACCTTGTTCAACCCCACGGCGAATGATAAAGATGGTTAGCCCCATAAAGAGTGTAGTGAATAAAATATTGCGAATTAGTGAGTGATTTATTAACCAGTCAGCTACGCCAGTTAATCCGCCAAGCCTTGCTAAAGGTTCAAGAGCATAAGACATCATCCAGCCTGCAATAATGCCATAAAAACTTAGAATAAGTGCAGCACAAATAATACCCCCAAAGCCGACCACAAAACCAAAGCGCTTTTGCCAAGTATTACGGGCAATTTTTTGCATACTACTAACAGCATTTGCCTGACCATATCGACCAATTAATAGCTCTGCCATAAAAGCGGGATAAGCTAAAGAAAATGCTAAGACTAGATAGACTAGAACAAAAGCAGCACCACCATTGCTTGCTGTTTGGGTTGGAAAGCCCCAAATATTTCCCAGACCAACAGCCGATCCTGCCGCTGCCATGATAAAACCCAAACGTGAACTAAAGCCGCCTCTTGAAACACTCATTACTTCTCTCACTCTCTTACGTTTTGTCTGAAAATTATCCGTTAAGTTTACTACTCAAGGATAATATTATTTTTATGAGCACTAATCTACGCAATTACGGCTAAGAAAAATAGAGTTAGGGGCTAAATAAAGAAAAAAGCCCTGTGTATCGCTCTCTGTACAGAGTTTTACACAAGGCTTTACATCCTTTAACACTATAATCAGCTAACGTTATGTTTAGCTAACCATTATTTGTTATAAACGATAAATATTATCGGCACTACCTCGGTCAATATATTTAACGAAAAGAGTCATTACGTTTATGAAATTAAGAGTTTAATATTATTTATTAACGTATATAAAAAAGTCCATTGTTACAGTGTGATAAACACTATAAACAACAGACTTTAATTTTTTATATTAACTAAGTTTATCTCTAATAAGAAATAAGCCTTTTGTTATTATTCAGCTTCAGGACGCATGTGTGGGAATAAAATAACATCTTTGATTGTTGGTGAATCAGTAAACAACATGACTAAACGGTCGATACCAATGCCTTCACCTGCTGTTGGCGGTAAGCCATATTCTAAGGCGTTAATATAATCTGCGTCATAATGCATCGCTTCATCATCACCAGCATCTTTTTCTGCGACTTGTTTTTGGAAACGTTCAGCTTGGTCTTCTGCATCGTTCAGCTCAGAGAAACCATTAGCTAGTTCGCGACCACCAACAAAGAACTCAAAACGGTCAGTTATGAATGAGTTGTCATCGTTACGACGAGCAAGTGGTGAAACTTCCCATGGATATTCAGTGATGAATGTTGGTTGATCTAATAAGTGTTCAGCCACTTCTTCAAAGATTTCACAAATGTATTTACCGGGGCCCCAAACTTTAGAAGCACTGTTTTCTTTAACACCAACAGCTTTAGCCATGGCTTTGATTGCATCAAAATTATTTTCAGGATCACGTAATACCGCTTCATCAAGGCTTGCTGCTGCGCGATGGTCTTTGCCGTATTGTAAAATAGCATCAACCATAGATAAGCGTAAAAATGGCTTACCTAGGTCATAGAATTTCTCTTCTACTACTTCACCTTCAGAATTTTTCACGGTATTACGAATAGTGGTAGTACCTAATACATCTTGTGCAATAGTACGTAACATTTCTTCAGTAGTGTTCATCAGATCATGGTAATCAGCGTAAGCTTGATAGAATTCAATCATGGTGAATTCTGGATTATGACGCGTTGAAATACCTTCATTCCGGAAACTACGGTTAATTTCAAACACACGTTCAAAACCACCAACGACTAAACGTTTTAAGTTAAGCTCTGGTGCAATACGTAAGTACATATCAAGATCAAACGTATTATGATGCGTCATAAAAGGCTTAGCTGTTGCGCCGCCTGGTATAATTTGCAACATCGGCGTTTCAACTTCCATAAAGTCACGCTGCGTTAAAAAGTTACGAATACCAGCAACAATTTTTGAGCGAATTTTAAAGGTATTACGGGTATCTTCATTAATAATTAAATCAATATAACGCTGACGATACTTAGTTTCTTGATCGGATAAACCATGAAATTTTTCTGGTAATGGACGTAATGACTTAGTTAATAATGAATAATGATCCATGTTCACATAAAGATCACCTTTACCTGATTTATGTAATATACCTTTAATACCAACAATATCACCAATATCTAATGACCCCCATTTAGCTCTTATTTCTTTTTGAACAGTTTTTTCAGCATAACCTTGAATACGTCCAGACGAGTCTTGTATTACTAAAAACGGTCCACGCTTAGCCATTACTCTACCAGCAATAGCATAAGTTACTTGCAGCGCTTCAAGTTCTTCTTTAGTTTTTTCACTATGTTCAGCTTGGATGTCAGCAGCTAAATGTTCACGATTAAAATCATTAGGAAAACCATTAGCGGGACAATTGGCGCGAATTTTTTCAAGTTTTACACGGCGCTCAGCAATCAGTTTATTTTCATCTTGTGCTGCGCGAGCATCACTGGCTTTAGTGGCTTTATCTGTCATTTTATTTCCAAAGTTATCTTTAATTTGTTCAATAATTTAATTGGTTTTTGTAAGTGTAATGCTACAAACCAGACTTTAAACTGGCTTCTAGAAACTTATCTAAATCGCCATCTAATACAGCTTGGGTATTTCTATTCTCAACACCCGTGCGTAAATCTTTAATACGGCTATCATCTAATACATAAGAGCGAATTTGACTACCCCAGCCTATATCGGATTTACCATCTTCTAACACTTGTTTATCTGAATTTTGCTTTTGCATTTCCATTTCATACAATTTAGCTTTAAGCAGCTTCATTGCCGTCGCTCTATTTTTATGTTGAGAACGATCTGCCTGACAAGCAACCACAGCGCCGGTAGGCTCATGGGTAATACGGATAGCTGAATCGGTTTTATTTACATGCTGACCACCCGCGCCAGAGGCTCGAAAAGTATCGATACGTAAATCTGCTGGATTGATATCAATTTCAATATTGTCATCAATTTCAGGGTAAATAAAGGCTGAAGCGAATGAGGTATGACGACGACCTGAAGAGTCAAACGGTGACTTTCGTACTAAACGATGTACACCTGTTTCAGTGCGTAACCAACCATAAGCATACTCACCAGTGTACTTAATAGTGCAGCCTTTTATTCCAGCAACATCACCATCGGTCACTTCAATCACTTCAGTTTTATAGCCGTGTGCTTCGCCCCAACGTAAATACATGCGCATTAGCATTTCTGCCCAATCTTGCGCTTCTGTACCGCCTGAGCCAGACTGAATATCTAAATAGCTATTGTTAGCATCTTGTTCGCCAGAGAACATTCGGCGAAATTCTAGTTTTTCTAACACCTTATCTAAAGCATCCGCTTCAACTTCAGCATCATCAAACGTTTCTTGGTCTGATTCTTCTACCGCCAGCTCAACTAAGCCTTCAATATCTTCACAACCTGTTTCAAGTTCAACAATAGTATTAACGACTTCTTCTAAAGAACTTCGCTCTTTACCAAGAGCTTGAGCACGTTCAGGCTCATTCCAGACTTCAGGGAGTTCTAGTTCACGAGAAACTTCAACTAAACGTTCAGCTTTAACATCGTAGTCAAAGGTACCCCCGAAGCATATTAGCACGCTCACGGATTTCTTTTAATTTACTTAATATTGGGTTTGTTTCGAACATAAATCTTCAAAAATAAATTTAATAAGTAACCTTTGCCAACATCCAACAGCAAAAGGCGAATAGTCGGGCATTGTAACGCAATTAGAGGGGTAAATAAATGACTATAAAGCGCAGGTATTTCTTAAGTTTACTATTTGGTTAAGACATGAATTCCTGAAGTGGATATTACGGCTTAAAATAGTATTAACTTAGGAGGATATTTACTGAGAAATACTTAATTCACTGGACAGTATATTCAAACATAAAGTCTAACTTTTTATCTTAGCAGTAGCTAGATAGTTCGTTACTTAATCGAAAAAGGATGAATAGGTATTGACAACTAGGATAAATTTAAAATGATCACTATTACCATACAGCTGACTTAAATTAGTCCTCAAAATTAGCTAGATTTATGTTCACTTTGATACGATAGCGGAAGTTAGCCTTGGTATATCTAGTGACAAATGATCCGACAAATCTGTCATCTGTATAGTCATTGAGTATAAATTCGTTAATAATCTTTGTTTTAATCATAAAATATTGTTTATACTGCCAACGAAGTGTTCTCTTAATTAAGGTTTATCATTATTTTATCATCACATGCTCGAGGTTTTACCTTAATTGAGTTAGTTTTTGTGATTGTTATTCTTGGTGTTTTGGCCGTGACGGCAGTCCCAAAATTTATTGATATAACAAGTGATGCAAAAGTGGCTGCTTTAAACTCAATTAAAGGCTCGATGGAATCGACTATTAATTTGGTGAAGGCCAAAGCAAGAGTAAAAGGTCTTAGTCCGATATCATCTAATCCAGGTGATGGTCAATCAGCTTACGTTGTAAATTTTGGCTTTGGCTCAGCAGAGGTAGATTTTAGGAATTTATGTCCAGAAAGCCGAGCTGAATTGGGAACGGGACTTAAGATGAAAGACTTTTTGGAACTTGATTCTCAAGACTTTGAAGATACCGTAACAACTAATCAATATACATTTATTGGTTACAATATCCCTAATAAAGAATCTCCAGTAACTGATCAAGGATGTTATATTATTTATGATTCTTCTGGTGATCCTGACTGTACGGTAACCATTGTCACAGTTGATTGCTAATTGCTTTTGAACTCTAAATATGATCATGGTTTCACAAAAAGTCTATGACCGCTTTTGGCTATCAGTTGACCTGAATAATATCCTGTGGCTAACGTCAACTAAGCGTAAAAAGTCAACATTAATAATCCAACCTTAAATGATGATATTTAGGACTAGTTAAGTATTATTGTTATTTACTTTAAATCGATTGACTTTATTTTATTGAGAATTAAGAAAATTGCCGACGCTAAGCCTGCTGAAGCAAAGACCATACACATCACCATAATTTGATAACGCGCGGCAATAAAGGGCGAGACGCCAGCAAGAATTTGACCTGTCATCATTCCTGGCAACGAAACAATGCCAACAGCAAATAAGGCATTAATATTAGGGATCATAGACGCTTTAAAAGCAATGTTACGTGCATCTAGATAGCTTGTACCACGATTAATTTCAGCAAAAAATCGTTCGCCACATAAACTTACGCTATTCATGCCATTGGCGAAAACCATACCTGCCAGTGGTACCAATGTTTTTGCTTCATGCCAAGGATCGAGATTCAATACGCCTTGCGTAATGACCAACAAGATAATAATGCTACTGATAAAGATGGCGCAGAAAGCACTATTAAAAAGAGACTTATCTGGTGATTCAATATTATGTAATGCGATCCAACTTGAAAACAGCACCATCACCAGTAATAAGGTGCCAATAATCCAAGCATTGTCACTTTCAAAAATGTAACTTAAAACATAACCAACTAATAGTAGCTGCACTAACATGCGAACCAGGGCATACCAGGTACGCTTTTGTGGTAACGACCAGCAAGCTAATAGTACTAATACGAATATTACCGGTACAAAGGCTATAGCTAGCTTAGTTAATGGAATAGTGACCAGTGCTTGCTCCATCGTTATATCCTTAGCTCTATATTTTTAGAGGTTAACTGTACGGAGATCTTCAATCATCAGCTGCACAGTACGCTTACCACGAAACTCATTAATATCAAGACGGTAAGCAAGATGAACTTGTTTTGCTTGAGCGTTAGGCCAGGCGTTAACATCAACATTAAAGGCAATACCATCGAAAACTTGTTGACTGTGCGCGCCAAATTTATCAATAACCGTTTTTTGTACAACAAGTTTTAAATGCTTTTCACCCACAATTCGCTGTTGTACTAGCGTGAAGGTATCGTCAAATAAGGGCTCGGGAAAATTTTGTCCCCATGGACCCGCTTCACGTAATTTTTCGGCAAATTCAAGAGTAAGCAAGTCTGCACTTAATTCACCATCAGAAAGAATAAGACTGTCTAAATCTTCAGGCTTTAACCATTTACCAGCCACGGTATTAAAGTGTTGTTGAAACAGAGCGAAATCTTTTTGTTTAATCGATAAAC
>JBKEHN010000076.1:0-13880 GCA_046710905.1 Colwellia sp. | reverse complement strand
TGAGTATTGAGTATTTTAAAACTCGCTTCCTACTTATCACTACGCTTAGTGTAATTAGCGCTAGCATCTGTGCTAAGCGTACTAGCAAGTAAACCAACAACACAACTAACTATCATTACTTTTGACATTAATATCTTGTTGATTATTATTCCTTTAATCCTATGGTTTGGTAACTTCTAACGTTGAAACTTTATAGTGCTTTTGTTGCACGCGACACATATTCGCCAGAGCGCGTATCAATACGAACTTTTTCACCGATTTGAACAAATAAAGGTACACGAACAACAGCACCTGTTGCTAATGTTGCTGGCTTACCACCAGTGCCAGCGGTATCACCTTTTAAGCCAGGGTCTGTTTCAGTAATATCAATGTCAACAAAATTTGCTGGCGTTACAGTAATTGGCGTACCATTCCATAACGTAATAGTACAAATGTCACCTTCAACTAACCATTTTACCGTCTCGCCTAAGGCTTTTTCTTCTGCACCAATTTGCTCGAATGTCTCGTTGTTCATAAAGTGCCAGAACTCACCATCAGCATATAAATAAGCTAATTCAACTTCCATTACGTCGGCACCTTCAACAGACTCTCCTGATTTAAAGGTTTTCTCCAGTACTTTACCTGAAACGAGTTTACGGATTTTAACGCGGCTAAAGGCTTGACCTTTTCCTGGTTTAACCAATTCATTTTCAAGAATATTACAAGGTTCGCCATCAAGCATGATTTTAAGACCAGCTTTGAACTGGTTGGTACTGAAATTAGCCATAGTAAGAGTGCTCTTTTATTAATTACTTAGTTATTTATTTGATCTTCGCTAAGCTATAACCGTTATAATGGTCAAAGTAGTTAGCAAGAGATATTGAATTGAAATTAGAAATAGAATTGCCGCAGATAATAACCCAAATTGATCATGATTTGCATCTTTGTGATGAAAAATCATGGCAAAAAGATTTACGTGACGTTGTTACCGAACCCGAACAACTCTTAAGACGCCTTAATATTGACCCCGCTGAATATTTACAGCACTTTAAGGCGCGTAAATTATTTCCCGTTCGCGTACCACTTTCATTTATTAAACGTATGAAAAAAGGTGACTTTGACGATCCTCTGCTTAAGCAAGTAATGCCACTATCTAGTGAGTTTTCACTCACTGATGGTTATTCTACCGATCCCTTAGGTGAACACGATACAGTAGCTGAAGGTTTGCTACATAAATACAAAAACCGCGTACTGATGATTGTAAAATCGGCTTGTGCCATTAACTGTCGTTATTGCTTTCGCCGTCATTTTCCTTATCAAGATAACAGCCCTAATAAACAGCGCTGGCAAAGTGCCCTTGATTATATTGCGACTCACGATGAAATAAGCGAGGTTATTTTTAGTGGTGGCGATCCGTTAATGGCCAACGATGACCATTTAGCTTGGTTAATTGAGCAGATAGAGAAAATTCCTCATGTATCCCGTTTACGTATTCATAGCCGCTTGCCCGTGGTGATACCGAATAGAATAACAAAGACGCTGGTAAAACTTTTAAAGGATACACGTTTAAAAGCTACTATGGTATTGCATATCAATCACCCTAATGAAATTAATAATGAGTTAATCGAAGCACTTGAACCTCTGCGCGAAGCCCGTATCCCTTTGTTTAATCAAAGTGTGCTGTTACGAGGGATAAATGATGATGCTGAGGTGTTAATTAACTTAAGTGAGTCATTATTTGATGCTGGCATTCAGCCTTACTACTTACACCTGTTTGATGCAGTACAAGGCGCAGCGCATTTCGATGTTAAAGAAGCTGATGCGGTAGCTATTTTTAAAGACATGTTAGCGAGCTTGCCGGGATTTTTAATGCCTAAATTGGTACGAGAAATTTCCGGAGAAGCTAACAAAACACCAATTAATCTGGCATAATTGTCAAAATAAACCCTATTATTAATAGTAATAACCAAAGTAATACATATTATGACTAAAGCGATTGAACAACAACTTATTGAAAATATTTCTGTTATTTTAAAGAAATCATTAACAGCTGATGCAACTTTAGCTGATTTACGTGAAAAACAAAAAGCCAGCTTTAAAGCTGTTTTTACTACTGATTCGGCATTTTCCAGTTCAGCTGATACTTTTCAGCCGTATGTTGAAGAAGTTGCCGATGACTTGTTGAAATGGCAAGCAAGTCAAGACCAAAATCAATTGATTACATTAGTTAAAAAGATAGAGCAACTGTTCACTGTATTAGCTAACTTTGAGCAAAGTTATAATTAATAACGTTGCTCAATGACTTTACTCAATAACATTAGTTCAATAACATTAATTCAATAACGTTATCAAGTAACTCTACTTAATATAAGCTGAACTATTCAACTTATATTAATCAACCATTCTCTCGGACATGACTTGAACTTTACACTTGTGTTCGCTCAGCAAGGCTAAAATATTCAGATTAAGTTGGTTGATTTCATCTAAATACACATCAAAGTCAGTCGTTTTAACATAGGCTAAAATATCCAGTTCTAAACCATAGATAGTATATGCTTTGAAATGAGTACGAAGTGGCGCTTCACCAAGACTCTCTGTAGTACTCAGCATTGCTCGAATTGATACTAGCAATGCATCTAAATTTTCTTTGGGTGTATTTGGTGCTAAGAATATTTTAGGCTTAAAGGCTATTTTTTCACGTTCTGAATAGTTCTCTATATTCATATCTATAAATTTAGCATTCGCGACATAAATAACACTTCTGTCTAAAGTACGAATACGGGTAGCGCGTAAACCTATCTCTTCCACTACACCTAAACTGTTACCAAACCGACAAAAGTTACCAATTTTAATAGGTGCGGATGTGTATAAGGTGATAGCACCAATTATATTTTCTACCGTTTTCTGCGCCGCTAAGGCAATGGCTAAACCACCAATACCTAAACCCGCTAATAAGGTCGAAGCATTAAAACCAAGATTTTCTAACCAGTTCAACGCCGCAATACTCAATATGATGATCTTTATTACTGTACCTGCTGGTCTCAGCAAATAGACAGCTAAAGGTTTATCTTGAGCGATAAACTTCTCTGCTAAAAGGAGTTTCATTAAATCAATAAAACGAAAGAAAACCCAACACCAAGCAATAATCAGCAAGGTACTTCCTTCTGTTACCGCCTTCAGCGCAATAGTAACATTAGCTTCATCATGAAAATTACGAGCAAAAATCACTGCCATTAATAAGGCTACAGGTTGCTTAATAAAACGTAAAAGGTCTTCCGATACTGTTTTATAAACACGTTTTATTCCAAAAGCGACGATCCAAGTAAGTATTTTTGCAAGAAAATAATATAGCGTAATCATCAAGGTGAAATAAAACCATTGCCAGAGCATGACACCAAATAAGTCTACCGCGGGTAGTTTTTTAGCTAATAACTCACCCAAGGGCGAATATGAATAACGCTTAAACAAACGCGGTATTTTCTCTACTGTAGCATTTGATATTTTCCATATTCTAACTTTATCGTCAATACGAGGAATGCGTTGTAATAAAATATCAACCTCATTGCCTTCGTATTCAACTTGCCCAACCAATTCTCTATAAGAAGGTAAATTGTCATTTTTTCGCCCTTCTTTTGAAATACTAATACTATTAAGATCAACCCATAAGGTTCGATTTAGTACGACACCTAACTGCCTGGCTAACTCTTCTTTGCCAACACTCAATGTTTTTTCTGAAAGGTTACGGTAATCTAAGTAATTAGTCGCTAATGTTAAATCACCTGAACGCATAGCGCTTAAGTAACCCCCTATTGCGCTACGAGGTTGGCCTCGCTCAAAGTCATCTTGAGGAACATTATACTCATCAGAATAATCAGGTGTTTCTAGGTTTTTCTGTGATTTTTCTTTACCTTCTAGCATCTTTTTAATCGATACATCATCGCTACTGTTAGGTGATTGTGTACTAAATGCACTTTGGCTATAAAGAAATAGAGATAATATAAGGGTAGAAATAACTGAAAAACGGATAAAAAATGTAGACTGTTGGGCCAGCTTCATTGCGCCTTTTCCTTGCTATAACATAAAATAACTTAATAAAGATAATAACTTAAATTCAGAGGGGAAAATACAATTGACAGAAATAAAAAAGCCACCGAAGTGACTTTACTAAAGTTTATCTGATGCTATAAAGCAAGAGCGTTACTTACTCATAATGAGTTCTTTAAAGGTTTTATCAAACCAATCTTCGAGCATTTTTTTCTCATAACCTAAGGACTTATTGCGATACTTTAAGCTATTACCCGACATAAAATTCATATCTTTTACCACAACGTCCTCAGATTTAATTACTGTGTCATCAGCATCGAACAACTGATACGAAAAGTTCATTCTAGGTGAATACATATGTTTTACGATTCGCATACGATTAATACCACCAATATGGGTATCACCCGCTAGATCAACATCAGTCACATCGATTTTTAATGTTTGCCCTTCTGGCAAAGTCGCTGCAAGTGTAGCAAAGTGTTTTTCTAAATCTTTAAACGTTCGCTCTCTAAATTGTTTACCACCGTCGTTACCTTCATTGATATCTCGGTAACTTTTATAGTCAGTCCAAATCACTTCACTGTCTGCTGCAAATACAGTCGGTGTCAGTAATAACGTTGAAATTAATAGTGTCACTATATAAATTGATGTTTTCATATTTTATTCCTCTCATTAATGTCTAATGTCTAATGTCTAATGACAGTAAAGCAGTAGAAGCTGACTGCAACAGTATCAATTTGATACTTAGTTGTATTAATTTGTCGCATAAAACTGTTTCATCACTCGACTAACGATAGATTCTGTACGTTGCGTTCTTTGTGCTTCATTACTATCTTGATGAGCAAAGCCTTGTGTAGCACCACGCCATTCTTTTTTTTCTGTACATGCATCTTCAATATAAACTAAAAAACTACCTTTTTTCAACGCTTCATTATTTGGTAAACCTGGCGTAATACCAAATTTATCATTAATCATGGTATCGGATAAATCACTGGCTAATGCAATACCAAAACTAACATGAAAGGCTACGTTTTTCGTTTCATCGGTACTTTTAAAACCGTGACTATTTAGGTCAGCAATAATAGCATCAGCATAAAGCTTATATATTACTTGAGTTTGCTCAGCCTTTAATGATGTTTCTTTTACATATTTAGGAGCCAAAGAAAACAGACTACCTTGCGAATAAGAAATAGGAATATCGCGAACGCTTGATATGGCTAATTGATTTTTATTCGCATAAGTCTATTGCGGTACGGTCACACAAGCACTAACAAATAAACTACTAAAAACAGCTATAGTTAAACTAATATTTTTCGTCATTTTTCAATCCTAGAAATATATTTTATCAGTTCTATACTGACTTAAATAACTAGATAAGTATACATAACCCAATCAAGGTGTATCTTAGCTTTATCTTCAGCAAGAATTAGAAGACTAGAGTCAATAGAACTGATGACAAGAATGTGATTTTATTAAAGTAGTAAATACCAAACAAAGCTTTAGTAGTATTGGCTGGCGATTTTCATCCGAAAGAATATTCAATTACCATAGATTATAGGCGTTTTTAACCTATGCAACTGCTGAACATATCAAAGCTGTATTTATCAGAGAATTCGGTACCTTTGGCTATGCTATTGCCATTGATAGCTTAACAGAAAGCGCCCTTAATGACGTTAAAGGCAACCTATAGAAACAATATCACAACAGATAGATGACTCGCTTGAAGCACAATTAATAGTCTGTATTATCGATTAAATTATTTTTACAATATCTAACGATACAATTATAATAATTATTCATCGCTGTAAGGCTCAAACGCATGCATTTCCATTGAATAAGCTGCCGTTGCTATATCATTTTCAACAAGTGACGTTTTTATTATGCCCGAAATCCAATAGGCATCGTAAATTGATCCAAATTTAAGCCCTTGGGGGTAATGCACAAAAATGATTTGGTTAGGTGGCGGTGGTGGTAAATGAATGCATGCGCCAAAAAAGGGTACGATGAAAAATTGTGTTACATTTTGGTAGTCATCAAACTCTAGAGGCACTATAAAAGCTGGGATTTTAATTTGGGCATTATTAACCATCGCCTTTACCTTTGTAGAAATTAGCGCTTGTTGATAACGATCCTCTGTACTATCTGTTACCTCACTTTTCAAAGTATTACTTAATATATCTTCAGCTGAGCCATCAACAATTTCATCAAGATAAGTTGGCGGATTGAGCAGTGCATCTAAGTCATCCTCAGGCAACAGATCAGTCCATTCTGTTTGCATAAAAGCTGACCTAGGTAATACCTTACTTTCTGTCGTCATTTGCTTTTTAGGATAAGTTAAAGGAACTAAAGTTGTAGCTGATTTTTGATTTTTTGTAGCTACATTTTGCTTGGTGGATACATTGCTATTATCTGGTTGCTCGCATGACGACGATAATAATAATAATACGCATAGAATAATGACGAGACTTAATTTAATCATATATGTCAGGCTAAAAAATTTGTTTAATAAACAAATGATACACTGTATCATTTGTTTATTAAACAAATTTTAGTTGTATTGAGAACCAGATAAGCCATGACAATTAACCTTTCTAACCTTAAATTTAGCTACCCAGAGCAATCAAATTTACTTGTATTAGATATTCCATTTTGGTCTCTATCAGCAGGTGAACATACACTTATTTATGGTTCATCAGGCAGTGGTAAATCTACACTATTAAATATTTTAAATGGCTTGCTCTCAGTAAATAGTGGTCATGTTACAGTGCTTGACCAACACTTAAACAAAATGACAAGTCGGCAGCGTGATACATTTAGAGCAAATAACATCGGCTATATTTTTCAACAATTTAATTTAATTCCTTATCTCAATGCCATCGATAATATTCAACTCGCAAGCTATTTTTCAAAATCAATATCAAAACGTTCACTGGATGAAGAAATAAAAGCATTACTCAATACCTTAAACATGCCAGAAAAAGATTGGAATAAGCCAGTTCGTTCACTAAGTATTGGCCAACAACAGCGTATTGCTATTGCACGTGCACTAATCAATAAACCAACTTTGTTAATTGCCGATGAACCAACATCTTCACTTGATCAAGAGAATAGAGATTCTTTTATGGCGCTATTAATATCAATAGTTGAAGAGCATAACATTACATTATTATTTGTCAGTCATGACATGTCGTTATCACATTACTTTACTCGTGTTGAGTCGTTAAATGATATTAATCAAATAGAGTGTGAACATGCTAATTAAGCTGGCCGTAAAAAGTCTACGTGACCGCAAAGGCTCTGTTTTATTATCTATTATCGCAATGACCGTCAGTATTTTGGTATTACTGGGTGTTGAGCATATTCGATATCAAACAAAGGAAAGCTTTGCCAATACTGTTTCCGGCACTGATTTGATTGTCGGTGCAAGAACTGGCAGCTTAAACTTATTACTCTATTCTGTTTTTAAAATTGGTAGTCCAACCAACAATATAAGCTGGCGTTCTTTTGAAAAAATAGCGCGTAACCCCAAAGTAAAATGGGCTGTTCCTCTGTCGCTTGGTGATTCACATAAAGGCTTTAGAGTACTAGGTACGGATCAGAGATATTTCGAACACTTTAGCTATGGCAATCAACACCGCCTATTATTTGAAAAAGGAAGCCTTTTTGATGATGTATTTGATGTGGTTTTAGGGTATCAAGTTGCGGATAAATTGAGTTATCAATTGGGTGACAAAATTGTGCTTGCTCACGGTATAGCTAAAACTAGCTTTAGCTTACATACCGATAAACCATTTACTATTGTTGGTATTTTAGCGCCTACAGGTACACCAGTAGATCGAACATTACATATTAGTTTACAAGGGATAGAAGCAATACATTCAGATGAAGAAAGTATTAGTACTTCTCAAACAGCAAGTATAAGTAAGGAGTACCATCAGCATAAACAGCCTGAATTTACGCATTTACAACCGAAAAGCATTACCGCTTTAATGTTAGGGCTTAAGTCAAAAATGTCGACATTTAAAATACAACACGAAATTAATAATGACACGCAAGAACCTTTACTTGCCATCTTGCCTGGTGTGGCATTATCAGAACTTTGGCAAATGATGAGAATTTTGGAAAACACATTGTTTTTAGTCTCTTTTTTAGTGTTTATTTCAGCCAGCTTAGGCATGAGTGCCATGTTATTATCTTCAATTAAACAACGCGCTAAAGAGATCGAGCTGCTTCGAGTCATTGGAGCGCCGCCTCTGTTTTTATTTTTCCTGATTGAACTAGAAGCATTATTTATTGCTACGATAAGTAGCATTTTAGGTGTGGTGATACTGATAATAAGCTTATTGTTTGCGCAAAGTTATTTAGCCTCCTATTTTGGTTTACAGATCAGTGTGAACATCCTCTCAATCAATACACTAAAGCTAATAATAGGAATACTTAGCGTATCACTAATCGTCGCCACAATACCTTCAATTATCGGTTACGTACAATCTAAAAAACATACCATATTAGACTAATTAGCGACCTTATATTACAAAGTACCTCGGCTATAAGCTGTAATAACTTAATGATATGTAGTGCTAAATATAATTAGATCCAATAATAACGTCTCTAAGAATGTAAACATAATTTTCACAAAAAATTTTATGACTTGAATACCTTAATGTTACATTATAACATAACACCTAATTAATTGATGATAGATACAAAACATCAGTAAATATTATGTAAATAGCTATAAAAATAAAGCTTAGTTATAAAAATGTATTATATAAAGGAACTCCATGCTCATTAAATTTATTCAAGTAACCTTGCTATCGTTAACAACACTTGCTTCAGCGCATGCAACGATACAGCAGACTAAAGGTGATTTTGTTGACAAATTTCGTCAATTAGACGAAAGCTTACCAACGCCTAACGTTTACCGTAATGCTGCGGGCGAACCCGGCCATGAATATTGGCAACAACAGGTAGATTACAAAATCAAAGCGAGTTTAGACGAAGCTAAACGCCGAATCGAAGCAAGCCAAGATATTACTTACCATAATAATTCTCCCGATACGCTTAAGTATCTTTGGGTACAGTTAGATCAAAACAAATTTCGAAATGACTCTATGTCAGCATTGACTACAACCTTCGGTGGTATTGGTAACCGAGGTCCGGCCACAGCAACTGCTTCCAGTAGCAAACCAGCACAACTTAGTTTAGGCGCATTACGCCGCCAACAGTTTTTCGACGACAACCTGTTGGGATATGACATTCAAGCGGTCAAAGATAAAGCAGGTAGAAGCCTTAGACACACTATTGTGGGTACTAATATGCGAATCGACTTATCTACTCCTTTAAAATCAGGTAAGAAAGTTGAGTTTTCTATCGACTTTGCTTTCAATATAGTTGAAGAAGATGCGGTATCTGCCCGCTCAGGTTACGAACATTTCCCTGATGACAAACGTGATGGCGGCAACGATATATTTTTGTTGGCTCAGTGGTTCCCACGTTTACATGCTTATACGGATTATGAAGCGTGGACAAATAAAGAGTTTATTGGTCGCGGTGAGTTTACTCTAGAATTTGGCAATTATGATGTCGAGTTAACGGTACCAGCCGATCATATTGTCAGTTCAACTGGTAAACTAACAAACGCAAAAAAAGTACTGACGTCAACACAACGTAAACGTTTGAAAGAGGCAGAGAAAGCCGAGCGTATCGTTTTTGTCGTCACCGAAGAAGAAGCCTTAGAAAATGAAAAAGCAGGCACTGATAAAACTAAAACATGGAAATTCAGTGCTAAAAATGTCCGAGATTTCGCGTGGGCTTCATCACGTAAATTTATGTGGGATGCTCGTGGTCATCAGCAGGGAGGAAAAGAACAACCTACTGTAATGGCAATGTCTTTTTATCCAAAAGAAGGTGGTGATTTATGGAAAAAGTATTCAACTGAATCAATCATTCATACGTTAGACGTCTATTCTCGTTTTTCTTTTGATTATCCCTATCCTGTTGCTCAGTCTGTTAATGGGCCTGTAGGTGGTATGGAATATCCAATGATTACCTTCAACGGGCCACGCACTGAATTACAAAAAGATGGTAGCCGTACCTATACACAAGCAGAAAAACGCTTTTTAATTGGTGTTGTTATTCATGAAATTGGGCATATTTATTTCCCTATGATAGTTAACTCTGACGAACGTCAATGGACATGGATGGATGAAGGTCTAAACAGCTTCTTAGATGGTGTCGCAGGTCGCGAGTGGGATCCAACAATACCATGGGGTGTAGAGCCACGTGATATCGTTAATTATATGAAATCATCAAATCAAGTACCAATTATGACTCAGTCTGACAGCGTTTTGCGTTTAGGACCAAATGGCTATACTAAACCAGCTGTTGCGCTGAATATTCTGCGTGAAACAATTTTAGGCCGTGAACTGTTTGATTTTGCTTTTAAAGAATATGCAACACGTTGGAAATATAAACGCCCCACGCCATCTGATTTTTTCCGTACGATGGAAGAAGCTTCTGGCGTTGATTTAGATTGGTTCTGGCGAGGTTGGTTTTATAGCACTGATCATGTAGATATTTCTTTAAATAAAATATCAAAACTACGCTTAGATACGAAAAACCCTGATATCGATTTTAGTCGTCTTCGCCAAGAAGAGTTAGATAAGCCATTATCTAAAACTGTTGAACGTAACAAGGCAGAGGGGAAAAAGCTTTGGGTTGAACGCTTCTCTGATATCACTGATTTTTATGACGAAAACGATCGTTTTACGGTAACCAATAAAGAACGTAATAAATACAATGAGTTTCTTGGTAAGTTAAAACCTTGGGAACGTAAAACACTTGAACGTGCGATCAAAGAAGATAAAAACTACTACGTGTTAGAGTTTTCGAATGAAGGTGGTTTGGTTATGCCTATTATCTTAGAACTCACTTTTGCTGATGGCAGCACAGACAACCAATATATTCCTGCTGAAATTTGGCGCCGTTCGCCTAAAGCTGTAAATAAAATGATTATCACAGATAAGGATAAAGAACTAGTCAGTGTTACTGTTGATCCTCGTTGGGAAACAGCAGATGTGAATGTACATAATAACTACTACCCTCGTCAAATTACTCCATCGCGTATCGAAGCATATAAAAAGAAGAAGTCTACCCAAAAGGTTGCTCGAGATATAATGCAAGATATAAAAATCAAGTTAAAAAAAGATGAAAAAGATACAACAGATACAATAGATAACAATGAACAATAATAATTTTTTCATGTTTATACTGATGTTGGGGCTGCTTTTTGCAGCCCCATACTCAAGTGCTCATCAGCAAAAATCAGCTATTAGTACAATTTTATTTAACCCCAATACGCATAATATTGAAATTATGCACCGTTTCAGAATACATGATGCAGAGCATGCGGTTAAGCATATTTTTGGTAAAGATGCGGATATTATTGACTCAACAAAAACTCAAAAACAATTTAATGACTATGTAAATAAGCATTTTTCGATGTTCACAGGTGGTAACGTCTTACTTTTAACCTCTGTAGGATATGAAAGCGACGGTCAGTTTTTCTGGGTCTACCAAGAAACGACTGAACCACCGGTACTAGAAAACCTTAGTATTCGACATAATGCATTAAGGGATATTTGGGAAAACCAAGTCAACAGCATCAATATTGAAGGCAAAGGACAATTACAAACCATGACATTTAGCGACTCTGTTGAGCTACTTGAAGTGAAATTTAATTAATATATTTCTTGGCAATCAGCGCTATTTAAATAAAAGATATTATAAGTCTCTATTTCTGTTAATAATAGAATAAAGCGAGCGATTACAGGTCTGTGGGACACCTTTAAAATTAATTAGGGGAGTTATTTATTGATTTGGTTCTTAACGAATATCTAAGTACTGTAAATAAAAGCTACGTTGATTATCGAAAACAGACTACGCAGTTATGATACTGCAATAGTCTGGCTCAAATTATGTCTGAAGTTCAAAAGGAGACACTAGCAATGCGTTTTATTATTTAAATAGCCGGATGCAATACATTCCAAACTATAATGTAAAACAAACCATATTACTTCAGATTTTAACCGTTGATCATTTATGTATAAATTAAGATTATAGTTTTGTAACCATACAATTTAAAAACCAAATATCACTATTCAGGCTTTTGTTTAAATGATTAGAACTACAGTAATCGATTTAAAAATCTATTACATCATGCCACCTATGTAGAGTTTATCTATTTTTTTTTATTGAATTAGTAATATGAGAAAATAAGTGATACCCCGCCTTATCCTCTAGAAACTGATTCGTATATAAAAAACAATTAAATACAAATACTTATACTTATTAGTAAATAGAAATGTTTGGAGAGGTGCATGCGCTGGTACTGTTCTACTGGAAAACTGTTAGCGTCTTTATAAATTTAATTTCTTTCTCCACCAAAATAAAGATATTAAGCAAGTTTTATTCATGTGGTATCTATATTTGAGCCTACACTTTTGCTTGATCTTTATCACATGAGCTAATTGTCTTAACGGTTATTTTATATAAATCTTCTTTTGCTAAAGGAGATAACCTAGAGATTGGTATTATCGCCCTTACTTGTAGACTGTTTATTTTCTGAATAAGAAGCTTGTTCAAATATATCCATGACACTGTACTTTAACTCTTCATTCGTAGCTAACTGTGCAAAACCTTTTGCCACTTCTTCGCTCGTCCACTTCATTTAAAATCAATGAATTTTTAATAACGACGCAAGACTCATCTGACTTAACGCTCAGTATTTAAAGTTTATTTTTAAAGTTTATTTATTCAACCTTTATGATATGATATAACATATCAATAAAGCATTATAATTTAACTTGAAGGCCATTAAATGCATAAACAATCAATGATATTTAATATAGCGTTTTACTCAACAGAGAGCTCAACATGATCGAAACTGCTTCACCTGAGCCTAAGAAAGAGTCGCAAACATCGACTGATAACGCACGCACAAGCGTGCTTCATGTATGTACTTCATGCAGGGCACTGGGTTCTGTACGTGAACCAATTGAAAAACGAGCTGGTTTTAAACTCTATCAGGCGCTTCGCACAATGTTCAATGAAAGCAAGTTGAGTCATCAAGTAGAGGTCAAACCCACTGAATGTCTTAGCTTATGCCCGCGTCCCTGTGCAATCGCCTTTTCGTCGGCCGGCGCGTGGAGCTATCTCTTCGGTGATCAACATCCCGAAAAAAGTGCTGGTGACATCGTTGAGTGTATCGCACTATACCTCGATACCCCAGAAGGAATCATGCCAAGAAAAACACGACCGAAGACTTTAAGGGGGAGCATATTAGGGCGTGTACCACCATTCGATATAGCCGCCAATATAAGTGACTACCAGTCGATCCTCAACGAAGGTCACTCGGTTAATTCGGCTAATAAAAGGTCTAAATTTTACGAACCTACTAAAAATACGGATGGTCTGGCATGTTTATGATTAAAATAATGTACTCAAAATCCAGATAATATTGAGCTCTTAATCATACTCAATGATATCGTGGAGATAAACAACTCACGACTAACATGTATCAAAAAAAGGCGAATCCATATGAATACGCAGCAATTAAGTCATATTATTAGTAAAGCAAAGGATATTTGTATTCGTTCTGGTGGGCGTTTGACTGAAAAACGCAAACACGTTTTAGAGCGCTTGCTGGAATCTAACACGCCGTTATCTGCCTACGAGATTACCGATGCTTACAACAAGGTATCTGAAAAATCCATGCCAACAATGTCTGTGTATCGTATTTTAGAATTTCTCGAAGCAGAAAGTTTAGTGCATAAGCTGAGCTCAGCCAACAAATA
>JBKEHN010000075.1:0-14021 GCA_046710905.1 Colwellia sp. | reverse complement strand
CTGACGACCTTCGGGTTATGAGCCCGACGAGCTACCAGGCTGCTCCATCCCGCGTCCGAATGGTTTAAATCTTACTACTGCTAGTAAATACTTAAACAAGCCAATAATTATTTTAATTCTATTATCAAAGAATTGGTTTTTGGAGCCCTTATCTAATGAAGAGGGCACTGACTTGCTATTCTTATACTTGAATATTAACATAAACAAGTTGGTTGCGGGAGCCAGATTTGAACTGACGACCTTCGGGTTATGAGCCCGACGAGCTACCAGGCTGCTCCATCCCGCGTCCGAATAGTTTAGATGTTAATATTGCTATCAAACATTTAAACAAGCCACAATATTTTACTTCTTATTGCGTGAAGTTATTTTCAGGGAAGTTACTCCCTGAAAGCGATGCGTATAATAAGGATAGAGCATCGATAAAGCAAGCGCTTTTATAAATAATTTTATGTTAGCATAAATGTTATTCGTAACGTGTGAAAATCAGGCAGTTTAGGTCAGTTAAAGTTAACTTTTGTTTATGTGCTTTGCGTTTGCGTATATAATCGCGCCCATAGTTTACTCTGCTGCTGCTCGTGCTGCTTACTTCGGAAATTCACCATGAAAGAATCCACGCAACAATTTTTAGCTTTAACCTCGCCAGGTATTGAAGTTTTACTATTCGATGAAATAAAAAACCTCGGCGGATTTAACGTAATACAAAAACCAGAAGGCGTTTATTTTCAAGCTTCTTTAGCGTTGGGATATAAGATATCTCTTTGGACACGTCTTGCTACCCGTATCATGCTAAAATTAGGTGAGGGTGAAGCAAAAGATAAAGACGAGTTGTTTAAAGCCGCTAGTAGTATTAATTGGCCAGAAATTTTTAACTCGACTACTACCTTTGCAGTCGACTTTGTTGGTTATAGTGAAGAAATTCGTAATAGTCAGTTTGGTGGTTTAACGATTAAGGATGCGATTGTTGATCAATTCAGAGAACAAGGTTTTGAACGTCCTAATGTTGATAAAAAAGTACCACAGATTAGTTTTCAGGCTCGTCTGCTAAGAGACAATGTTACTATTTTTCTTGATTTTTCTGGCCGAGGTTTATTCCAACGTGGTTATCGCGAGCACAGTGGTGCAGCACCTTTAAAAGAAAATTTAGCCGCTGCGCTGATAATACGTTCAGGTTGGTTAAATGATACTAGTAAGCCGCTAGTCGATCCTATGTGTGGTTCAGGCACTATTTTGATTGAAGCCGTTTCAATGGCAGCTAAGCAAGCACCAGCCATTAATCGACAGTCGTGGGGCTTTGAGTCCTGGTTGTCACATGATGACGCTGTTTGGAAAAAACAATTAACGCTGGCGATAGATAGCTCTGAAGAAAATATGTCGAACCTCAAAGTGAAAGTATTTGGTATCGATATAGATGAACGGGTAATAAGAACGGCGCAACAAAATTCTCGTAATGCTCAGTTACATCAATATATTGAGTACAGCTGTAAAAATACCAATGATATGGATAATACCTTTGGGCAACCAGGTACCATTTTATTTAACCCGCCTTACGGTGAACGAATTGGTGAATTACCTGAGTTAGTAGAAAACTTCGTTTTATTTGGTCAAAAACTTAAAATGCAGTTTAAAGATTGGCGTATTGCTATATTAACGGCGAATGTTGACTTACTTTCTTTGCTGAAACTGTCGAGTTTTAAGCGTTATAAATTTAAAAATGGCCCATTAGATTGTCAATTAGCTTTATATAATCTTGATGCAAGGCAAGGGGCAAAAGATTTATCAAACCCACAATCTGACTTTGCTGAAGAAGATAGTGCGTTTGCTAATCGTTTAAAGAAAAATCGTAAAAATTTAAAAGGCTGGTTGAAATCAAATAAAATTGAAGCATACCGTTTATATGATGGTGATATTCCAGAATATAATGTTGCCATTGATCTTTATGGCGAGTACTTAGTAATACAAGAGTACGCCGCACCAAAAACTATTGAAGAAGATAAAGCACAAAAACGTCTGCAAGAAGTTATTTATTGGGCGCCGAAGGTATTAGATATCCCAAGAGATAAAGTGATTTTGAAAACGCGTGCTAAACAAAGAGGCGCTAATCAATATGAACGTTTAGAAAAAACAAAACAATCGCTGACTATTAATGAACATGGTGCGTTGTTTAAAATTAACTTATGGGATTATCTCGATACGGGCTTGTTTTTAGATCACCGTAAAACCCGTCAAATAGTGGCGAAAAAATCTCAAGGCAAATCGTTACTTAATTTATTTGCTTATACAGGGTCGGTCTCAGTACAAGCAGCGTTACAAGGCGCAGCAACGGTTACCACAGTTGATATGTCTAATACTTATCTAAATTGGGCAGAAGATAACTTTGCGTTAAATAAGCTGAATGGTCATAAATATCAATTTATTCAAGCAGACTGTTTAGATTGGTTGAAAAAGAATGTTAATAAATTCGATGTGATTTTTATCGACCCGCCAACATTTTCTAATTCAAAACGGATGGAAGATAGCTTTGATGTTCAAAGAGATCATGTTGTATTAATCACCGATGCGTTAAAATCACTTAATAGAGGCGGTGAAATATTTTTCACTAATAACAAACGTAACTTTAAGATAGATTTTGAAGCGTTAGCTGAATTGGGTTTAACTGCTGAAGCAATGTCTGACGTCACCCGTGATAAAGATTTTGCCCGAAATAAGCATATTCATAATAGCTGGTCTATTAAGCGCACGGCGACCTAAGTTGATAGGTATGAAGAATCAGTATAATTTATATGGTAGCGAAGGCTGCCATTTATGTGAACAAGCGTTAACACTTTGTTTAACCGTGTTGCCTATTGAGCAGTTAACGCAAGTTGATATTATTGAACAAGAAAGTGTTGGCCATGAAAGGAAAACACTGGTTGAATTGTATGGTGTACACATTCCCGTACTCGAAAAATTATCACAAAACAGCAGTGAAAATACTAAGCTGTTTTGGCCATTTACCCAAGCGCAAGTAACGCAATTAGTTAACAGCAATTCAATTAGTTAACAATCAAGCATAAGAAGAATTATGGAATTATTAAGAATAGCCAATGGTGAGCTTGCCTTTGGCGAAGATAAGATTTTAAACAAAGCAGATTTAAGTGTACAAACTGGCGAACGTATCTGTTTAGTAGGGCGTAATGGTGCAGGTAAGTCTACTTTAATGAAGATTTTAATGGACTTACAAGGTTTAGACGATGGTCAAATTTTAAAGTCTAGTACCATGAAAATGTCAATGCTAGAACAAGATCCACCAGAATCATCTGATATCTCGGTGTTTGATTACGTTGCTGAAGGAGTAAAAGAAAACGCCGAACTTATCCGTCGTTATCACGCTTTAATTCACTTGATTGGCGAAGATCCAAGTGATAAAAATCTTAATAAATTAGCAAACGTACAAGAAGAGCTTGAAAAAGCTAATGCTTGGTTAGATGAACAACGTATTGACCAAGCTATGACGACGTTATCATTGGATCCAGACGCAAGAATTTGTGATTTATCTGGTGGTTGGTTACGTAAAGTTGCCTTGGCTAAAGCGCTTGTTACCAGCCCTGATATCTTATTACTCGATGAGCCAACTAACCATTTGGACATTGAAAGCGTATTATGGCTAGAGCAATTTTTAAAAGACTTCGCTGGTACTATTATTTTTATCAGCCATGATAGAGCGTTCATCCGTGGTCTATCTACCCGTATTTTAGATTTAGATCGTGGTAAGTTAAAAAGTTATCCAGGTGATTACGATTTATATATCGAGCAAAAACAGCATGATTTACAAGTTGAAGATCAACAAAATGCGTTATTTGATAAAAAATTAGCGGAAGAAGAAGTATGGATACGTCAAGGTGTTAAAGCCCGTCGTACCCGTAATGAAGGCCGAGTACGCTCGCTAGAAAAACTTCGTCTTGAGCGCACCGCACGTCGCGATGTACGTAATCAAAGTACCATGAATATTACTCAAGGTGATCGCTCTGGCAAACTAGTTTTTGAAGCTGAAGATGTTAAAGTAGCCTTTGGTGATAATGTAGTCATTGACAACCTCAACCTACTTATTACGCGTAATGACCGATTAGCATTAATTGGCGCTAACGGTACGGGTAAGTCAACTCTGATTAAACTCATCATGGAAAAGCAGGCTGCTACGAGCGGTAAAATGCGCTCAGGTGTTAATTTAGATATCGCTTATTTTGATCAACATCGCGAAGCTCTTGATTTAAACTTAACAGTACAAGAAATTGTTGGTGAAGGTAAACAAGAGGTTGTAGTCAACGGTCGCTCTCGCCATGTATTAGGTTATCTGCAAGATTTCTTATTTAGTCCTAAAAGAGCCCGTACTCCGGTAAGAGCTTTATCAGGTGGTGAGAAAAATAGATTATTACTTGCTCGACTATTTTTACGCCCAAGTAACTTACTTATTCTTGATGAGCCGACCAACGATCTTGATATTGAAACATTAGAGTTACTTGAAGAAGTTGTTGCAAATTATGCAGGAACCGTTATTTTAGTGAGCCATGATCGCGACTTTGTTAATAACTGTGTGAATACTTGTTTGTATTTCGACGGTACTGGACAGATAAATCAAATCGTTGGTGGCTACGATGACGTAGATGATTACCTCGCCTTAAAGAAAGTACAGCGAGATAATATAGCTGGTGGAGCTGAAAAAAAAATTAGTCAAGAAAAGCAATCTAGAAACAGTGCTAGTGCTTTAGTGAATAACGAATCGGTAGCGCCTGAAGCTAAGAAAAAAAAGCTCTCGTTTAAAGAAGCTCGTGAGCTTGAGATGCTGCCAGGGAAAATTGATGAAGTGGAAAGTTTGATTGATTTATTGCAAGCACAAGTTAATGATGCTGATTTTTTTAGCCAAGATGAAAAAATAACGCAAAAGATTTTGAACCAGCTGGTAGAAAGTGAGTCTAACCTTGAAGTCGTCTACGCCAGATGGCAAGAACTTGATGACCAATAGTGATTAATTATTATCCTAAATAACAGGCTTTAATTTGTTTAAAGTAAACGAATTGAATAGAATAACCTTAAAGAGTAAGTCAGTAGTATGAAGCAATTTGCAAAAAATATATTGGTGTTAGGAGTGACTAGTGTTTTAAGTATTAGTTTTCTTAATTTCAGTCACGCTGCTACTTATCAAGTAGTTGACAAAGGTAATGCAATAACCGTTGAGTATACTTACGGTAAAAAACAGAATAACCAGGGTGTTATGGCTGTTTCTGGGACAAATATCTATAATTTTCCTGTGCAGTTTCAATACTTAGATGATGATGATTTCAATAGTATTGTTAATTTAGCATTTATAAGGCAAGATTTTTATTTTGGTCTTGAGGTTATTGAAGATTTTGATGCGTTAAAAGCAGGTGAACCAACGGCGAATGATCTAGCTTGGGCAAAACTATACCTTCAAGAGATGAATCAATCTAATTCAAATCTAAACTTTGAATATCAAATTGTTGCTGATGCAGCCGCTATGATTAATGATGAGCGAGAGCAGGGTGTATCCAAAGAAATATGTATTTTTGATACTAATTTTGACGTTGAAGGGGATCTTTGTTCAGGTGTCTTAACGCGTTCTACGATTGATGTTATTGAAGGTATCACAGAGAATGATATTATATTTGGTAATGCTTCGGCGCCTTACTTACCCATGGCAGAGTTTACCGATAGTAGTGGTAATCCCCATACGCATTGGATGAGAGAATACGGGCAACGAGGATTTTTTACTCCTGATAATGGTGCGACAATTTATCCTGTTTTACCTATTGAATCTCGTTACGGTGGTGGTACTTCCGCCGTTTATGATATGAATGATAATGGCACTGCTGTTGGTTATAGTAGCTATAAATTAGCTGTAAGTAGAGAGGATTATGTACTTGATACAACCGGTGGTTGTGCAGATCCTGAGATATTAAAAGATATACCTTATGAAATATGTGTACAAAAAATTCAAAGTGGTATGTATCATAGCCAGGCATTTAAGGCAACGTTATCAGCTGATAACGTTGTTGATACTGAGCTTTTAGGTTTATTGATAACGCCACATGCTGACGATAATAGACCTTTTATAAGTCAAGCTTTTGCTATTAATAATAATGATGTCGCTGTCGGTTACTCTCATGGTTGGGATAGCTCAGATGTCACTACGCCAACTTCAAGTGAGGGTATGAGTGGATCCTATGCGGTAATGTTTAAAGATGGTAAGGTGTTTGATTTTAATCAAACTCATTATCGCTTTGGTGGTAGCAGTCCCTTTCCTTTCTCGCGCGCTAATGATATTAATGATAGCGGCTTAGTTGTTGGTTATACTACCGATATTAACAATTTTGTTAAAAAGTTCTTTTATGTTGATACCAGTGTAGCTAAAAGTGATATGGAAATTATCATGCCCGAAGATTTCTTTACTACCTCAAAAAGCACTGCCTTTTCTGTCAACTCAGCCGGTATTATTGTTGGTGAGGGCGAAATAGAAAGTCATAATGATAGTCCTGACAATCCACGTCGTACGGCTGCTTTTTTGTTTGATACTTCAAGTGATTCACCGGTTATCACTGACATTAATACCCTGTTATCTTGTAATTCAAAATATGACATTATTAAAGCTAACGATATTAATGATGATGGTTATATCTCTGCTAATGCTATTGTTAAATCTGAAAGAAAAGATGCTAAAGGTGAATTGATACTTGATGACAGTGGTAACCCTAAGGAAATTGATGTCGTAAGGGCGGTATTACTTAAACCTATTGCCGATGGAGTCGTAGAAGATTGCGCTTTAGTTGAAGGTAAAGTTGAAAGACAAGGAGCAAGTATGAGTTCAATAGCCTTGTTTTTACTATTAAGCATCTTTGGAATTCGCCGTAGAAAATTCAACAGATAATTTTTGTAGTGCGTAATTAAGTTTATACACTTAATTACTGATAATTATGTATATAAAAAAGCACTATTGAGTGCTTTTTTTATGTCTAGATTTTATCAAGTTAAATCATTGTATTTAGACTTTCTTGAGCTACACTTAACAAAGTTGTGTAATATCGGTTTCACTAATTAGTTTTTTGAGAACAACGACTCATTATCGTAACTGATATTAAACCTTCTATTAGGATAAATAAAGGAGTGTATATCTATGATGAAGCGGCAAAAACGTAATCGCCAAAATAGGGCACATACAAGAGGTTATCAAGCAGGTATATCTGGTCGTTCTAAGGAACATTGTCCGTACCAAATTGATGCAATAAAGTCACAATGGCTTGGCGGATGGCGAGAAGCTATAGAAGATAAACAACAGGGATTATTTAAATAAATAATTATTTTTTGTAAAAATAGCTCGGCAGTACCTAAATTAATTTCAATTAATACATTAAAAAGTCCAGCCAATAGCTGGGCTTTTTCAATTTGAAATTTGTAAACTGACCGAGTAAGTCATTAATAGTCGTTAGCGAAGATCTGCTAGTTTACTACAATTAGGTAAACGTTATTTTAGAATTTACTCGTATCGGTAAATAAACCAACTTTAAGATCTTTCGCTGTGTATATTTCACGGCCATCAACACTAACACTACCGTCAGCAAGACCCATGTAAAGTTTACGCTTAATAATCCGTTTAAAGTCTATTTTAAAGGTAACTTTTTTAGCAGTAGGTAGTATTTGACCAGTAAATTTAACTTCGCCCACACCTAAAGCACGACCTTTACCCGGACCACCAGTCCAAGCTAAGAAAAATCCAACTAGTTGCCACATAGCGTCTAAGCCTAAACAACCAGGCATTACCGGATCACCTTTAAAGTGACAATCAAAAAACCATAGGTCGGGCGTAATATCTAATTCGGCTATTATATAACCTTTACCATTTTCACCACCTTCTTCAGAAATGGTAATAATACGGTCCATCATTAGCATGTTATCTGAAGGAAGCTGTGAATTACCTTCACCAAATAACTCCCCTGTACCTGCTTTTACTAGATCTTCTTTACTGTATGAGTTTTGTTGTGGCATAGCCATAATAAGCTGAAATCCGATAATAAATTTATGCAGCTACTTTAGCTTACACTTGTACTCTAAACAACTCTGAACAGTTAAATATTTAAAATAAATGTTCTTTAGCCAAACTACTTGAAGATACTGTCGTTATGCGTAACTATATGTATATGTCGCTAGAAACAAGCAAAATTGTCATGAAAGAAGCTAAAAAAACCAATGAGTTGCCGAGTAAAAAAATCGCGATGACTAATGCCGAAAAGCAAAAATGTTATCGTGAACGCCAGAAAGAGCGAGGCTTACAGGAAATGCGCGGTTATATGTCACCAGAGGCAAAAAACTGTTATGAGCTTATTAGCCAACAAACTAACTGGTCTGACAGTGTCATAATGAGCAATGCGGTACGACTAACTTATGCCGCTTATAAAAATGGGCAAATAGGCTTATTAAATAGTTGGCTTAAAAGTAATAAGCTCTGACTAGTATTAATATAAGTGAGTAATAGTCATTTTTTTTACTATAAGGTCAAATTATCAAAATTAGTAGCATAAGTATTAGACCATATTAGTTTATATTCTTTAAGATTGTAGAGTATTCAATTGAATAATCAGTATTTTCGCTATATTCTTGCTGTATCTCATAGTTAATTAAGGATGCTTTTCGTGATAAATGTTTTATTGGTTGATGATCATCATCTTGTTCGTGTTGGTATTAATAAAATTTTAACCAGTGTTAGAGGCTTAAATGTTGTCGGTGAATGTGAAACAGGTGAGGAGGCAATTAAGTTTTGTCGAACGAGTGAACCTGATGTTTTACTCATGGATATGGATATGCCAGGCATGGGTGGGCTTGAAGCGACTAAAAAAATATTACGCTTTGCACCAGATGTTAAAATTATTGTCTTAACGGCACATTCTGAAGATCCTTTTCCCAGTAAAGTGATGCAGATGGGTGCTGCTGGTTACTTAACCAAAGATGCCGGGCCAGATGAAATGGTGGTTGCTATTCGTGCTGTTCATAGCGGTCAGCGTTATCTTCCTTCTGATATCGCTCAAAAAATGGCATTAAACCAATTTAAATCTGTTGACGATAACCCGTTCAACGCTTTATCTGATCGAGAGCTACAGATTATGATCATGATAACGCGTGGTGATAAAGTACCTTCAATCTCAGAACATTTAAACCTGAGTACTAAAACGATTAATAGTTATCGTTATCGTATGTTTGAAAAGCTTAGCGTTAGCAACGATGTAGAATTAACGCATTTAGCAATTCGTTTTGGTATGTTAAAAACAGAAAAACTATAAACCTTCCTAAGAAGCTAGTCTTAATGCCATCAAAATCTGCACATAATGTTGAAAAAATAGTAAGTATTCAAGTCCCGACTTTCGATAGTGAGGCTTTTTTACGCGTAGTTACCGCAAAAGCTGGTGTCTATCGAATGTATGATAGTAAGCAAGTAGTTATTTATGTTGGTAAAGCTAAAGACTTAAAAAAACGTCTTGCGAGTTATTTTCGTAAAGATGTTGGCTCAGTTAAAACACAAGTATTAGTTAAGCAAATTGTTGCTATTGAAGTTACCGTTACCCACACTGAAGGTGAGGCGCTGATACTCGAAAACAACTATATTAAAAAGTATCAGCCTAAATATAATATTCTACTACGTGATGATAAATCATACCCTTATTTACTGATCACCGCCCATAAGCATCCTAAGTTAGGCTTACACCGCGGTGGTAAAAAAATAAAAGGAGAATATTTTGGCCCATTTCCGACAGTTGGCGCTGTTTGGGAAAGTTTACGCTTAATGCAAAAAATATTTCCTATTAGGCAATGTGAAGACAGTTATTATCGCGCACGCTCTAGACCCTGTTTACAACATCAACTAGGTCGGTGTTCAGCACCTTGCGTAGATAAAATCTCTGTGGATGATTATCAAGACCAAGTCAAGTTAGCCAAACTCTTCTTACAAGGAAAAAGTTCTTCGGTAATTGAGCAGTTAGTGTCAAAAATGGAATTAGCCAGTAATGAGTTACAGTTTGAATACGCGGCAAAATATCGTGATCAAATAGTGACCCTGAGAAAGGTTCAACAGCAACAGTTCGTCAGTGGTCATGTTGCCGAATTAGATGTTGTCGGTTTATACCGTGATAAAACTCAAGTATGCATTCATCTGCTCTTCATTAGGCAACATAAAATATTAGGTAGCAAAAGTTATTTCCCAACAGTACCGAGTGAAAGTAGTGACAGTGATATATTGCAGGCTTTTATTGCTCAACACTATTTATCTGCTGAAACATTAAGTTATGGTAAAGTACAAGGCAGTATCCCCAAAGAAATTGTTATTAAAGAATCAATTGAGCAGGTAGAGGATTTAGCTGCACTATTGAGTGAACAAGCAGATCATGAAGTTAAAATATCAACCAATACACGAAGTGAACGGGCTCAGTATTTAAAGCTGGCTGGTACCAATGCACAAACAGCACTCGTTACCCGAAATAGTCATAAAGAATCAATGCAAGCTCGCTTTGCAGCGTTAAATGAAGTGTTTGAGCTTGAAAATGGTATACAGCGTATTGAGTGTTTTGATATAAGTCATACCATGGGGCAACAAACGGTTGCTTCTAATGTGGTCTTTAATCAAGAAGGTCCGCTTAAAACCGATTATCGTCGTTATAATGTTTTTGGTATCACTCCCGGAGATGATTATGCCGCGATGGCATTTGCTTTAAGAAAACGTTACGGAAAATTAAAAGCTATCCCCGTTAAATCAGAAGATCATAGTGCCTTAGAAAAGTTACCCGACATTGTTTTTATTGATGGTGGTAAAGGACAACTTGCCGAAGCTGAAAATTTTTTTAGTCAGCTAGCGTTAACAAAAACACCGTTACTAGTTGGGGTTGCTAAAGGAGAGTCACGTAAGCCTGGTTTAGAAACATTAATTTTAGCGGGTAGCCATCAGTTAATTTCCTTACCAGCCACATCATCAGCATTGCACTTAGTACAACATATTCGAGATGAATCGCATCGCTTTGCTATAGCAGGGCACAGAGCGAAGCGGCAAAAGGTGAGTAAAAAGTCTCGCTTAGAGTCAATTGAAGGAATAGGCGCCAAAAAACGTCAAAGTCTTTTAACCTTTTTAGGCGGCTTACAAGAAGTTATGCAAGCCGACATTATCACCTTAGCCAAAGTACCAGGCATAAGTAATGTGTTGGCAGAGAAAATTCATAATGCTTTACATGATAAATAATACCAAATGAAATATTAAATTAAGAGCTATGTCAGGAGAGAAATAACAAGTGAAAATTGTAGATATATAGTCATCTATATCAAACAAATTAGTGAGGGTATAATTTTATGGTAAGTACCCTAGGCCGAGATGAAAAGCTATATATAGTGTATTATTTATTTTGATAATGACGCTACATAGTTATAACTTATGAGATAATTCAGGAGTAATTATCAGTAAAGATTCTTCTCTTCAAGCAATGTATAGACTCTAAATTTTTTAATTTTCTCTAAATGATCAATTTATTACTTCAATTGGTATAAGCGACGATAGCTTTGCTTTTTACCTGAACTTGTCTAATTCTGCCATAGCACTGCTATAACAACTTGTGTAAACTAAAGAAAAGTACTTGCAGTGAAAAGTGAATGTGGACAATACCTAACCAAATAACATTATTCCGGATCGTTTTGATCCCAGTTTTCTTAATTATTTTCTATCTACCACTCTCATGGAGTAATTTTGGTGCATTCGCCGTTTTCTGGTTGGCAGCAACTAGTGACATATTAGATGGTTACCTTGCTCGAAAGCTCAACCAATCTTCTGCCTTTGGTGCATTTATAGATCCCGTAGCCGATAAACTGATGGTTGTTGTTGCCTTGGTAATGATTGCTCAAGATTATAGCTCATGGTTGGTCTCTATCGCGGCGATTATCATGATAGCGCGGGAAGTCTTTATTAGTGCCTTGCGTGAATTCATGTCTTCTATTGGAAAACGTGACATTATTGCGGTGTCTAATATGGGAAAATATAAAACGGCAGCACAAATGTTAGGTATCATGGGACTCATCTGGCAACCAAGTTACGATATTCCATTAATTTTATTTTACTTGCCACATGAAGTGATTAATTACCTTTCTTATGGCTTTTATTCTATTGCGACTGTTCTAACCATTACTACTTGGGTTAGTTACTTCAAAGCAGCGTGGCCAGAGTTGAAAGGGCAGTAAGAAATTTTGAGTGTATTTGATTGAAATTAACTCACTCAAACAAGTATTATGTTAAAAAGAGAACAAACGACTCGCTTTTTAAGCAGTTAAGATAAAAAGTTAATTTAATAGTTGACTGAAAAATATTAAGATGTAAAATGCGTTTTTGTTGACAGGGAGTCAGCAAGTAAAGCAAGATTGACTAAGTTAGTATTACATTAACTTGTTAAGTGTTTTACTAAAATTTTGTATGTTTTAAGATTTAAATGAAGCGGCTGTAGCTCAGCTGGTAGAGCATCACGTTGCCAACGTGAATGTCACGAGTTCGAGTCTCGTTAGCCGCTCCAATTTAATTTAATAGCAAAGTTTGTTGATATTGATATCAATTATATATCGTTGACAAAATGGCGGGTTGGCAGAGTGGTTATGCAGCGGATTGCAAATCCGTGTACACCAGTTCGATTCTGGTATCCGCCTCCATTTTGCCCGGGTGGTGGAATTGGTAGACACAAGGGATTTAAAATCCCTCGCCGAAAAGCGTGCCGGTTCAAGTCCGGCTCCGGGTACCATATCCTCAACGATATTTGGGAAGTAACAGTAAAGCTTTGATTAAGCGGCTGTAGCTCAGCTGGTAGAGCATCACGTTGCCAACGTGAATGTCACGAGTTCGAGTCTCGTTAGCCGCTCCAATTTTAGCAGTCATACTAAAATAAGCTTTACCTGTGTAAGTAGTAAGTGAAGATTAATATTCTACGAAGCGGCTGTAGCTCAGCTGGTAGAGCATCACGTTGCCAACGTGAATGTCACGAGTTCGAGTCTCGTTAGCCGCTCCAAGATTTCACTAAAGAATAAGTAGGTTACCAATACCTACTATAAAAAACTCCCTTTATCTTAGAGATAACGTTGCCCGGGTGGTGGAATTGGTAGACACAAGGGATTTAAAATCCCTCGCCGAAAAGCGTGCCGGTTCAAGTCCGGCTCCGGGTACCATTTATCTAGAAATAAAGTAATATAAGTAAAGTTCTAATGAAGCGGCTGTAGCTCAGCTGGTAGAGCATCACGTTGCCAACGTGAATGTCACGAGTTCGAGTCTCGTTAGCCGCTCCAATTTTTTATAAGTTTATGGCAAGTTGCCAGTAATTATTTTTAATAAAATAATAAATAAATTTGTAAAGAGTAGGTACCAACCTACTATAAAAATACTCCCTTATCTTTTGGTAAAAGCCTTAAAGATACAATGCCCGGGTGGTGGAATTGGTAGACACAAGGGATTTAAAATCCCTCGCCGAAAAGCGTGCCGGTTCAAGTCCGGCTCCGGGTACCATCTTATATTGTGATATATTTTAGTGAAATATTATCTATCCTTTTATTAATATTGTGTTCATCGATTAATTATTAATAGCTGTTACCTTAAAATCCCATAAAAAAAGCATCATTATTTAAATATTCCATAATTATAAAAATTTAATATCTTTTCTTTATAATTATCAATCTGTTATCGATTATTATTATCATCTTTGTGATTTTCCCTATACTTTAGTCATAAAGCTTGGTCATAACGTCACTACCACTACCACTAGCGATGGCTATTAGTTTAAATGATAATATAACTGACAGATAATTTGAGACACTACATAGCTATGATTTAGCTATGATTTAGCTATGTATAGTGAGTATTAAGTCAATATTTAGCGACTTTTATCATTAAGTAATTTACTCTTATCTAACGCTATTCTCCCCCGTAAACACTTGCTATAATGCCGGTATCTTTGTGCGTAAATAGCACTTTA
>JBKEHN010000074.1:0-14271 GCA_046710905.1 Colwellia sp. | reverse complement strand
GCAGCAAAACGCACTGCCGTTTTATGATCACTTTGTTGAACAGGTAAGGCGTGTGTTAACAAAACAGCTTGTTTTAATACCATCATGGTGTGTATGCCACTACATATTTCAGGATGCCAAAGCGCGGGGTTGGGAATGCCCCACAAAATATCTAGCTCTGGCCATAACTCTTTTAAGGCATTACATTGTTTTAGTACTTGAAAAAATACTTCAGGGTTCCCTGAATTAGTATCAGAACTAGCGCCACCATCAGCCAAGCTTAATTGCATTTCTTGCCAAACCCGTTCAGAGGTTAAGCTTTTTAACTCACCACTAGCGCTTATATCCTGCATTAGCTTGAGTGTGTCGTCGGCAATAGTAAAACCATATTTATGATAACGCGCGGCAAAACGTGCTACGCGAAGTACACGTAAAGGATCTTCAATAAAAGCATCACTGACATGTCGTAAAATACGGTCGTTAAGATCGTTTTGGCCATTGTAGGGGTCTATTATCTCGCCGTTATCATGCATAGCCATGGCATTAACAGTTAAATCTCGACGTTTTAAATCTTCTTCAATAGTTACATCAGGGGCGAAGTAACAGCTAAAGCCAGTATAACCTTGGCCTTGTTTACGTTCAGTTCGCGCTAAGGCATATTCTGCTTTGGTCTTAGGATGTAAAAAAACAGGAAAATCTTTACCTACTTGCTGATAACCTAGCGCTTGCATTTGCTCAATACTGGCACCAACCACTAAATAATCTTTGTCTTTGATGGGACGATTAAGTAGTTTATCGCGCACCGCACCACCCACTAAGTAAGTATTAAGTTGGCTACTATTAATTTCAGAGTTGTTGGTTAACAAAGTACGACCAAAATGAAGCGAATGATATATAAAGTCTACCATAATAGAGATATAAATTCAGAGATAGTCAGTGAACAAAATATCAATTAATAGTAGTAATGGAAGGCTAGATTCAAGTGATAAGATGTTCTATGTTTCGCTAAATCACCGAACTCTTTGACTTCTACTAAGCAAGCAGTTAATTTTGTACCCTACTTTTTCTACCTAGCACACGCCATGTATCGTAACTTTTTCTCATTAAGTGAATTACCTTTTTCAATCTCTCCAGATCCTAAATATTTATTTATGAGTGATCGGCATAGGGAAGCGCTGGCTCATTTAACTTATGGCTTAGGTGAGGTCGGCGGTTTTGCCTTATTAACTGGGGAAGTAGGAACGGGAAAGACAACAATAAGTCGTTGTTTAATGGAACAATTACCAGTAAACACCCAGGCGGCTTTTATTTTAAATCCAACGCTTTCAAGTAAAGAGCTGTTAGCGACTTTGTGTGATGAATTAAAAATTCGTTATCGAAAAACAGATGCCAGTTTAAAAACGCTTACCGACAAAATTGCAGAAAAGCTGCTTAAAAATCATGAGAATGATATCAACACCTTATTGATTATTGATGAAGCCCAGCATTTACAGCCCGAAGTACTTGAACAATTACGTCTACTCACCAATTTAGAAACGAATACGAAAAAGTTATTACAGGTGATTTTAATTGGCCAGCCAGAATTGCAGCAATTATTACAACGTCGTGATTTACGTCAATTAGCACAACGTATAACCGCTAGATATCATTTAATGCCATTAACAAAACAAGAGCTAAGCCAATACATTCAACACCGCTTAACGGTCGCTGATTGCGCAAGACCACTGTTTGATAAAGGTGCGTTAAATAAAATTCACCAACTGTCTGAAGGTATCCCACGACTCACTAATTTGCTGTGTCATAGCGCATTGATGCTGGCGTACAACCAAAATGACAGTGTAGTTAATAAAAAAACTATTATTGCGGCGGCAGACCGTGCGTTAGGCGATGACTTAACAAGTACACAAGCTCAGTTTAAGTATCATGGTGCCTTAGTTTTTTCTACAGCATTAAGTATCGCCGCCTTCTTTGCATTAGCAGGTTTTTGGTGGGGACAAGCGCCAACAGCAGTTAATGACAATGAAGTAGTGGTTACCAATCAACAGCAGCAAGCAACTCATAGCGACGAAAAAGTAGAGCCAGTGCTAAATCAAAAGTTTATTAGTCACGCTAAAGTTCCGACAGAAAAAACACTTCAAGCAGCCGCTACTTTAGATAAAGAAGTTGTGAGCGCTAAAGTAGTTAATAATACTGACATTCAGAATAAAGTACTGAAGGTGACAGCTGATATAAGTAAAACAGATGAGATGCTAATCGTCAGCGCGAATAAGCTAAGCTCACGAAATAATAAAGCGCTATCTAGTCAAGTAAAAAGTAATACTGAGGTGGATTATCAAGTAACAAAGGTTGACGGAGTTTCTAATGATTTATTGGCACGTTTTCAGGCGGCAATTGATGAGACAGAAACGGCTAATCAAAAAAGGAATCGTCAAGAAAGCGATAACCAAGCAACAGAGAGTTATCAAGATGATATTTCTCGTGCAGATGAACAATTATCAAGTGAGTTCAGTGATACTAAGTCGTTAGCGTTTGATATGAATGAAGCAGCAAACATTAAGCCATTATCTCAAATGTCACCGCGGATACAAAATGCTTTACCAAGTTTACAATTTGAACAACATATATATGCATCTGATGGAGGGGGTTGGGTAAAGGTTAACGGTCGCGATCGTTATGAAGGTGATTCTATCGGCGATAACTTATTTGTTGAGAAAATATTACCTCAGCAAGTCATCCTTTCTTTTCGAGGTGAAAAATTCAGTTTACCTGCATTAACTAACTGGTGATAACCAATTAAGATGTATACCCGCTCCACTTGAAGATCCTTGTTTCAGGAAGTCTGAACGATTCATAATCAAGGCGTATTTTTTTATTAAGGCTTATTCCCTGAAAAAGAAATATAACGCAGAGTATTATTTACTTAGCCTTCCCCAAAGGGCAGGTTTAGAAACGCTTTATGCTGCGTTATTGATTTCAACAATGAAATAACCATTCTCTTCAATCAATGCCTTGCCTAAAGACGTTTCTAATTCCAGCTGAATCATGTATCTTCAAATGGAATGTGTATATATTTGTTCACAATAAAAAGCCCCGATAAGAGAGTACTTAACGGGGCTTTTTAATTATATTATCGCGTAACGATAGAACAAGCGTTTATTGCCAAGCAGGCATTTTCGCTTCAAAAGCTTTAATGGTATCAAGTTTATCTAACGTCCAACCGACGCTATCAACACCATTTTCTAGGCTATATTGCTGAAATTCACCCAAGCTAAACGTAAAAGATAGTTCGCCACACGTAACCGTATTGTTTGGTAAATCAACAGTAAGCGTTAACTGAGCGTTAGGAGCTAGTTTGAATAACTGTTCAATTTCAGTTTCGCTTAATTGAATAGGTAAAAGACCGACGTTGATACAGTTACCATAAAAAATGTCAGCAAAACTTGAGGCTAGAATAACTTTAAAACCATATTCTTGAAGTGCCCAAGGCGCGTGCTCACGACTTGAACCACAACCAAAGTTTTCACCGGCTAATAAAATGCTAGCACCTTTATATTCTGGCTTGTTAATAACAAAATCAGGATTTTCTTGCGTACCATCATGATCTAAGTAGCGGCTATCGTGAAACAAGTGCACGCCAAAACCTACACGCTCAGTTTTTTGTAAAAACTGCTTAGGGATGATTTGATCGGTATCGACGTTGGCAACATCTAATGGCACAACCAAACCTGTATGTGTGTTAAATTTTTCCATTTTCTTTCCTAAAATTCTTAGTAGCGATTTCTCTTGAAGCTATTTCATGTAATTAACAGGAAATAGCACGGAGTTGACGTTAGTTAATGAGTACTATTGACACCTTAATTGCTTTCAATAGCAAAAAGATAATCGTTACGCGTTTAAATCAACAAAGTGACCGGTTATCGCAGCAGCTGCAGCCATTTCAGGGCTCACTAGGTGAGTACGGCTACCACGACCTTGACGACCTTCAAAGTTACGGTTACTGGTTGATGCACAACGATCACCTTCTTCAAGGACATCATCATTCATACCCAAACACATTGAGCAACCAGGTAAACGCCATTCAAAACCAGCATCGGTGAATATTTTATCTAAACCTTCACTTTCCGCCTGCTCTTTAACGCGATATGAACCAGGAACGATTATCGCATCAATAGTCTCAACTACTTGCTGACCTTCATATTTTTGCACAACACCAGCAGCGGCGCGTAAATCTTCAATACGTGAGTTAGTACAAGAACCAATAAAGACCTTATTTACATGAATGTCAGTCATTTTGGTGCCAGCAGTTAAGCCCATATAGTTAAGGGCACTAACACAAGACTCTTTCTCAACTGGGTCACTAAAGTCTTCAGGTGAAGGCACTATACCGTCGACACTGATAACTTGCCCTGGGTTGGTACCCCAAGTAACTTGTGCTTTAATATCTTTTGCTTCAAGGGTTAATACTGCATCAAAGGTTGCATCAGTATCAGACTTTAGCTTTTTCCAATCAGCGACTGCTTGCTCAAATACATCACCTTTTGGTGCGTATTCTTTACCTTCTACATAATCAAAAGTAGTTTTATCTGGTGCGATTAAACCAGCTTTAGCGCCAAATTCAATACTCATGTTACAAACCGTCATGCGCTCTTCCATACTAAGCGCTTCGATAGCTTCGCCACAGTATTCAACGACATGACCTGTTGCACCTGCACTACCGGTTTTACCAATAATAGCTAAGATAATATCTTTGGCACTAATACCAGCACCGACATGACCTTTAACTTCAATTTTCATCGTTTTTGCTTTATTTTGACGTAACGTCTGGGTAGCAAAAACATGTTCTACTTCAGAGGTACCAATACCAAAAGCAAGGGCACCAAAAGCGCCATGTGTAGCGGTATGTGAGTCACCACAAACAATTATAGTACCGGGTAATGTTAAGCCCAGTTCAGGCCCAATAACATGTGCTATGCCTTGGTTTTTATGACCCATATCAAAAAGCTCGATACCAAAGTCTTTACAGTTTATGCCTAATGCACGTAATTGGTTGGCAGCGCCTTCACCGGCAGCATCAATTTTAATTGAACGCGTTGAAATATTATGATCCATAGTGGCAATAGTACGTTCAGGGTGACGTACTGGACGGTTATGAAAACGTAAATTTGCAAAAGCTTGTGGAGAGGTCACTTCATGAATTAGATGACGGTCAACATACAACAATGGAGTTTCCCCTTGAGCTGCTTCAACTAAGTGGGTTTGCCATAATTTTTCATACATGGTTTGCGGGCTAGTTATTGTCATCTTATGCGCTCTCTTCTTTCTGGGCATCAATGTATTTACAAATATAGTCACCTACTTCACTGGTAGACTTTGCATTACTTCGTTCGTTTGCTGATAATAAATCAGCGGTTAATATGCCATTATCTAGTGCGCTAGATACTGCATCTTCAATCGCTTTTGCTGCAGCGTCTTGATTTAAGCTGAAACGTAACATTAAGGCGGCTGATAAGATTTGTGCAATAGGATTAGCAATGCCCATGCCTGCGATATCTGGAGCACTACCGCCTGCAGGTTCGTACATACCAAAACCGTCACTGTTTAAGCTTGCTGAAGGTAATAGACCCATAGAGCCGGTGATCATGGCGCAAATATCTGACAAAATATCACCAAATAAGTTAGGACAAAGCATTACGTCAAACTGGTTAGGATCGCGTACTAACTGCATCGCGGCGTTATCAACATAAAGATGTTCTAGCTCTACTTCAGGATATTCTACGGCAACTTCAATGACAACTTGACGCCATAACTGACTAGTAGCTAATACATTGGCTTTATCAACCGAGGTTACTTTGTTATTGCGTTTTTGTGCCGCTTGAAAGGCAAGGTGCGCAATACGTTTTATTTCACGACGTGAATAAAACATCGAATCAAAACCTGTTTCTTCTTCGCCTTCACCGCGACGACCTTTTGGCTCAGCAAAGTAAATATCGCCAGCTAATTCACGAATAACTAATACATCAAAACCTTGTGAAGATATATCACTGCGTAAAGTAGACAGTGCTGATAACGAAGGTTGTAAAGTCGCAGGGCGCATATTACAAAACAAATCAAAGTGACCACGTAAACCTAATAAGGCACAGCGCTCTGGCTGCTCTGTTGGTGGTAAGTTTGCCCATTTAGGGCCGCCAACGCTGCCAAATAATATTGCATCGCTAGCTTCACAGCCAGCCATGGTAGAATCTGGCAAGGCATTACCGTGATTATCAATGGCAGCACCACCAATATCAAAATCTTTAGTTGTTATTTCAAAATCAAATTTACTTGCTACTGCTGTTAATACTTTTTTAGCTTCAACCATGACTTCTGGGCCGATACCGTCACCGGCTAAAATTGCTATGTTGGACATGTTTATAACCTTTATATTTTAGAAACTTTTAGCGATTAATTCGCTACTGCTAATTTTATTTATTGAGTTGCTTTTAAAGATATTAAGCTTGTTTTGCTGATTTTAAATCGGCAATAGTCATCGCTCTATGGATACTGTTTAGGGCATTAATCAATGCTTGACCTGATGCTTCAATAACATCGGTTTCTAAACCGTAACCATGGAAGTTCCTTCCTTGCCAAACGATCACTAAATCGGCTTGACCTAAACCATCTTCACCTGAGCCTTTATTCGATATTTTGTAATCACTGACTTCAAATTCGATATCAACACTTTGTTTAATTGCTTGATAAAGCGCATCAACTGGTCCATTACCAGTTGCTGCGTGAACTTTGATATTATCTTTATCAACGGTTACATCACCTGAGATAAGTTTGATACTAGCGGTAGAAAACTCGCCATCACCACACTGCACATTAATAGTGTCTAATTGGAAAAAGTCTTTTAAATCTTTTTGCTGTAACTTGAAGACTAACGCTTCTAAATCATCATCAAATACTTGACCTTTCTTATCCGCTAAGGTTAAAAAATCGCTATATAATTCTTCAATATCATAATCACTTGTCTGATAGCCTAAGCTTTCCATGCGGTGTTTGATAACATGTCGACCACTACGAGACGTTAGATTTAATTTTGTTTTAGCGATACCGACACTTTCAGGCGTCATTATCTCGTAAGTATTACTGGCTTTTAACATGCCGTCTTGATGAATACCTGATGAATGGCTAAAAGCATTACCACCAACAATAGCTTTGTTTAATTGTACTGGCATATTACAGACAGTGCTAACTAGCTTAGAGACACGTGCTATTTCTTGATGATTGATATTTGTTCTAACACCTAACAAGGCTTGCCGAGTTTGCATGATCATCGCGACTTCTTCTAATGAACAGTTACCCGCACGTTCACCAATACCATTAATGGTACATTCAATTTGGCGTGCACCGGCCTGAACTGCAGCCATAGAGTTCGCAACAGCTAAACCTAAATCGTTATGACAATGAACGGAAATTATCGCTTGATCAATATTAGGCACGCGATTAAATAAGTCGGTTATGATGCCTTGAAATTCAAAGGGTAAGGTATAACCAACGGTATCAGGAATATTTACTGTAGTGGCACCGGCTTTAATAGCACTTTCGACCATGCGGCATAAATTATCAATCGGCGTTCGACCTGCATCTTCACAAGAAAACTCAACGTCATCAGTAAATTTTCTTGCATGTTTAACCGCATGTACTGCCATCGCTTCAACATCACTAAATTCTTTACGTAATTTTTGTTTTACATGAACATCAGAGGTCGAAATAAAGGTATGAATACGAAATTGCTCAGCAACTTTTAATGCTTGTGCACAGGCGTCTATATCTGCTTCTACGGCACGTGCTAAACCACAAACACGGGCGTTTTTAATGGTACGGGCAATTTGTTGCACTGATTCGAAATCACCAGGAGAAGAAACTGGAAAACCGACTTCCATCACATCTACCCCTAAGCGTTCAATTGCTAAGGCGATTTGCAGTTTTTCATGCACGGATAAGCTAGCATTTAATGCTTGCTCACCATCACGTAAGGTAGTATCAAAAATTATTACTTGGTCATTATTTACTTTATTGCTAGAAGCGTCTGGGCTGCTCATATTATTCTGTCCTTTAAATCTTTGCTGGTGTCAGTGGTTCAATTATCACTATTAACTGCGGACATAAAAAAACCCACGATTGTTAGCGCGGGTTTTATTTTATTTCTACTTAGTTCTCAATATTTAAACTTTCGAAGAAGCAACAAAACCTAGTCGCGCATGTTGAGTACGAAGAGGAGGTTAGTCTTAATGTGCTTAATCGATCTAGTCATTTTTTAATGTCGTTATCAGTATTTGGGTAGGAATTCCAAAAATTTTAATAACTATTCTTTTAATGTAAAATAATTTATTTACTATTAATAACGCATTTGGCTTGTCTATGTCAATGGATAAAATGACATATGATAGTTAATAATTAAAGGTTCTGGTTCAATAGGAATTAAATTTGTATTCAATGTTCAAATTTAATAGAGCACTTTGTGATCTTTTCCACTTAATATGAATGAGTGAAAAGTTTTCCTCTTTGATATGGCTGGGTATTTATAATTACTTATAGAAATTTTTACAAATCTTATAATATAATTTAGCCTATAAATATTTATGGTGAAACCTAACCGGTAAGATTAATACTTAGTAAGGTTTTCAAAAAATGCTGTAATAGACAGTTTTCTTGCTAATTCATTTACAGTTGCTTCTTTTAAGTTACTTCTTATATGATTATCATCACGATATATTAATTCATTATTAATATATGTTTGACAAAACTCTGGTCCACATAAGAGCTCAGTTGGAATGATAGCGCTCACATTATTAAATTTATTGGCAACCTCTTTGATCATTTTATCGCTACTTTCATGCCATTTATGGGTCTTGCTAGCATCTAAAATCTTAAACCTTTCGGGATTACATTGCTGCCTTAAGAGTTGGGTGTTCTGAGCGAAAGCACATTCATTTAGGTTTTTATTAGGTCGTGGAATATCTGATAAAAGTAATACCTTTCTCTCACTAAGTTGGGCTAACAATGGTTCAAAAGCTACTTTACTTAAGCTAGCGCCAATTTCTGGAAATTTATTTTCCAGGCTGGTATTAGATAAGTTCTCTTGATACTCATCGGTATAATGCATTCGTACTTGCCCAGACCATGCTGATGCAAGTATGACTAATTCAATTGAATGGTCCTCTTTAAGCCAATTAAGTGTTGCGTTGTTTCTAAAGGTACAGTTTTCATTAAATTTTGGGTACTTAGGGTAGTGCGATTTAATGTAAGCTGAGTTTAAATAAGCGGGGCATTTTCTTGGTGCTATAACTAAGGAAATATCTTGCTGTTTTGCTACTTGGTGAAGTATTTGCCCCCAGTGTAATGAATGACTATCGCCCCAAACTATTCCTTTATATTTTGCATCTGCCCAAGGGGAACCAACTACGCAGAATTTTTCATTAATGCCAGCTAACGGCGATATTTGTTCAATGCAAGGTAGCGCGCGCATTAGTTTATTATTGCTCACCGCTGCTAAATCATCGTTAACTCTTATTGGAAAACCTCTTGTTAGCAAGACGCTGGCGATTAATAAAACTGAAATTCCTGTCGCATATGCTGTTACTTTTAATATTTTTTTATCGCTATACTCTTGATAGCGATAACGGTTTTCGATAAATCGCCATGAAAGATAACCTGTAATTAAGCTGATTAAAATAAGTATAGAAATCTCAATAGTATTAAAGGCTCTTTCATTAATATATATACGATAAAAAACAATAATTGGCCAATGCCATAAGTAAGATGAATAAGAAATCTTACCAATAAATACTAGTGGTTTACTGGCTAATAGTCTCGATATACTGGTGTGTTGCTGGTAGAGACTATAAATTATAAACGCCGTTGCTAAAGTAGGGATTAAAGCTAAATAGCCAGGATAGGCATCGTGTTCAGTAATAAAAAACAAACTATAAAAAATGCCTGCTAAGCCAGTAAATGAAAGTACATTAACGAGTGTTTTTTGTTTAGTTTTAAGTGAAGGTATAAAATGTATTAATGCGCCTAAACCAAGTTCCCAAGCACGTGTGGGTAGCATGTAAAAAGTAAAGTTGGGGTGTGTGTTAATCAGACTTAGATTGAGGACGAACGTCGATAATATTATTATGACTATGCTCCAAAATATACCTCTTATTTTTCCTATTTTATAGGCAGTTAGTACGATGAAGGGATAGAAAAAGTAGAACTGCTCCTCAATTGAGAGTGACCACATATGAACTAAGGGTGATATTTGTGTTGATAGGTCAAAGTATCCTGAGTTTTTCATAAACCAAACATTAGCCATAAATAGGCTAGAAAACTCTGCACTTTTTGCTAATTGGTAATACTTCTCAGGAGATAGTATAAAAGCCGCGAATACAACAGTGACTAAAATCATCGTTAGCGCCGCAGGTAGTAAACGCTTTGCCCGGCGAGCATAAAAACTACGATAAGAAAATTGTTGATTTTTTACCGAGGTTATAATGATATTAGTAATTAAATAGCCTGAGATAACATAGAAGATATCTACACCAATAAAGCCACCAGAGAGCTGTTCGATACCTGCATGGAAGATAATTACAGCTAATACCGCTATAGCTCTCAGGCCATCTATTTCTGCGCGATAAGATATCTTTTTGATCATATTATAGTACTCATTAACGTTTTTACTCGGGAAGCAGTTTGTGTGATATTTACTAAGTATTATTTGATTAGGTCAGTATAAATATTTTCATTATTGCATCGCTTACCAAAGAAAAAGCGAGCCGCATATATCCAGCTGACTGTTATTTTTACTTATTCAAGTTATACACTTATTATTTAAATCTAAGCTCTAAATTATTAATTGTAGGTAAATCTATTATTGATTATAGGAGTGAAATTTTCGTAATCAGTTACTCAGTTGAATTGACAATACCACTAGCCAATATCAATTTTTTTGCACCTTCAACACTTAAATGTCCGTCATCAAAGTAGAGAGACTTTCCGTCGCTTACTGCAGGGCAATGAGTGGTATGACATAATAATTTAAATGGCTTTACAGCAATGAGTTGCTCGCCATAATCTAGGGAATTCAATTTAGCTAATATATAGTTATTTCGGGTAAAGTAATAATCTGCAGTGGTAGTATTTTTAAGATCAAAACGTAACCCGCCGCCAAAAATAGAAAATGGTGTCAAGATAGTACTGATATGTGCTGGTAGCTCAGGTATAGGATACTGCAGATAGACTGTTTTCCCTGAGGCCATTAAACGTTCAACCATTTGTGACAAGCCTTGCCAGTATAGCTCTCTTGTTTCTTTAGCACCTAAATGGCTGTACTCAGCAGTTAATAACAAGCTTGGATCATTATTTGGAATTTTAGGATAATGATTCCTATGACTACCAAATAAAAAGCCATTGTAATTAAAACCGATGTAAACATTTTCAATAGTGCTGTTCTTCTCTAAATAACTTAAGGCTGTTTTTACCCATTCGGTGCAAGCAGAGCCTTTCACATCAAATAGAAGTGATGGCAAACAACCACTAAAACTTAAATGTAATAGGCCGGTGTCTTTAGGCTCTAACATTTTAGCTAATGCGTATGCCGGCTCTACAGTATGACTGTCGCCAAACGTAGCCCAAGTGACATCTTTTCCAAAATATCGACAAGAATCTTCGGGTTGTTCAAAGTTGCGGCCGTTGTAATGACACGCTTTTCGTTTAGGGCTAAATTTAATAGACTCAATATAACCACTATCGGCAAATCTTGACTGCAACCCTCGTTTAGATACGCCAATTAAACCAATAACAATGAATAAGACCATAGACATACTCGCGTACTGTAAAATAGTGAACCTTGGCTTAGCATCACTAGAAGGCTTTCTTCTAAACGGTTTTTCAACATATTGATAGCTCAACCAGGCACAGATAAAAGTAAGAGCAATAGCAGCAATAAATAACTGTAACTCTGGTTCACCGATAGATTTTAATCGTAAAAATGCAAAGAAGGGCTGGTGCCATAAATATAATGAGTAAGATATTAAGCCAATACCGACAAATAAACGATTAGCGAGAAACTTACCCGTTAAGGTGTCAGCGGTACTAAAAGCTATAATAAGTACGGTACCTATAATAGGCACTAAGGTGTAAAAGCTTGGGAATAGGGTATTATCATCAAAGAAAAATATTGAGCAGGCAATTAAGAACAAACCAATAAAGCCCAATATTTCTCGTTGCCAGTTTTTCATTTGGGTGCTTTGAATACTTGTCAATGCTATTAATGCACCAGCAAAAAGCTCCCAAGCTCTACTAAATATTAGATAAAAATTGGCATCAGAAAAGTTGTTTACTGCTAGGAATTGAGCTAACAACAAAGAGATTACTGATAAAACGATAATTATTTGGGTAATATACTTTTTACCCTTAACCCATAAGTAACTGAGCATAATAGGGAAAAATAAATAAAATTGCTCTTCTACAGCTAGGCTCCATGTATGTAATAAAGGCTTTTGATCTGATACCGTTGAGAAATAGCCGCTAGTAGTGAAAAAATGGAAGTTTGAGGTAAAGGTGACTACTGACATCAAACTGTTTGCGTATGATTTTAACAAGTTTGCCGGCATTAAAATGTACGCTAAAACTGTGGTGGCAATTAACACTGCAGATAGTGCAGGGAGAATTCTTTTTGCGCGACGTTCGTAAAAACTCTTAATCGAAAATTTATTTTGTGCTAATTCAGCTAAAATAATAGTGGTAATTAAATAACCACTAATAACAAAGAATATATCAACGCCAATGTAACCACCGCTGAAGCCAAAAATTCCAGCATGGCATAAAATTACCGGTATAACAGCAATAGCTCTTAAACCATCTATCTCTTTTCTATAGTTCAATTTATAACCTTTATGCTACGTTTTTTCGTACAGAATCATTAAAACTCTAGGTTACTTAGGCGTTTATTATTCTTGTAAACGTCTGATTTTACTTCGTACTTTAGATACATTTGAATCCTTAGTATAACGACCCTTTTGCACGTGACGAATTTGGAATACACCATCAACATCTAATGGGATACCTTCACTGGAAATTAACCATTTAAAAGCGGTATCTTCATAGGTTTTACGCCAGCGATTGTCTTCTGTTTGAAACATTTTTAATTTTTCGCAATAACCAATAGCACGAGCTACATCACCATGCACAATTTGAAAAGCACCTTTGGCTTTATCACGTGAATGTAAACTAAAGCCTTCGCTATCAATATCAACTAATTGCGGTTCGCTATCCTGACGTAACATAGGATCATCTTGCGCCAGCATTTCAGTAGTTCGCTCTTGCTTTGGGTAGTACAAGCTTTCTTGTTTACCTTGTAGTTGCTCCGCTAATGAATCTAAACAGTTTTCATGAAAGATAATGTCGCAATCAGTAAACCATAGCCAGTTAGCAGTAGTGTTGCGTGCTATCATATTTCGTCCAATACCACGTCTAAATAACTTACCCTTAGATAGTGCTTGGAAATTCCAAGTAACATTTTTAACCGTTTTTTTATTAAAGAAATCGACTACCGCTTGGCTTTTAATATCTTCTTTAGCGTAAAAAACAGTAACGGTAAGGGCACATTTTGTTGGTGGGTGATTAACGAAAGAGCTTAGTTGATAAGTGAGCATGTTTGAGTAACCCCAACAATGACTTACAATTTCCAACTTGAAAAAACCATCAACAGTAGTGCGATTTTTTATTTCTGGTAGTGTAGATCGAAACCAAGAGGTTGGCATAATTCGCGTTATAACTAGACGGAATAAATGTATGGCATAAGTATTATACCAGCGAGGCGCATAAGTTTTTGTTGTTATCATTAGCTAGTTCGCATTTTAGTTAGTTATTGTTATCGACAAACAGAGTATACCATCATTTCAATTTTTTAAATTAGCCGTTAATTATTATTTACTTAGCTTGTTTGTTAGTACTACTAACTAACAAGCTAAGTTATTTATAACACCGCTAAAAGCGATATTCCCACTTTATATAGGCATCTAATTCTGTGCCATCTTCATCGTTAGGATTGTTGCTTATCTTACCCTTATTATTGTCAGATTTTGAGTTGGTCACTATCGCTCCTAGGGTAAAACGAGAGTCAAAAGCAATAAACTTATACTGCCCATCAAACTGTAAAACATCTTCGGCAACTTGTGACACTGAATTACCCATGTTTATATCATCAGGGTACCAGTCACTATTATCGGTATTTAGTTGTACTTTTCTAAGTTTTAATTGCCA
>JBKEHN010000073.1:0-14448 GCA_046710905.1 Colwellia sp. | reverse complement strand
TGGTGAAGATAAAGCTAAAGAGTTTAAAGTACTCTTTTCACTGTAATATCTTAAGTGGCACCTTAAGTTATGTCGTGTTAACGAATTAATAATGAAACAAGCGATTTGTGGTTATCATCAAGACGAACAATATCATTGGGTAGCAGAGTTAGTATGTGGTCACTTTCAACATGTACGACACAAACTACCTTTTATTAATCGCCCTTGGGTGATCTCACTTAGTGGGCGTCAAGGTATGTTAGGCCAGCTGTTAAAATGCAAGAAGTGTGATAAGGGCGCAGCCAAAGGTATAGGCTAAATAAGGGCAGGTTTATTGCTTGCCTTAACAAGGAATTCTTCGAGACATAGGTATCGAATATGTTCACTTAGATACGTTAGCTGACCTTTCACTAATTCGGTTTTATGACTCGTCTGTGCGCAATATAAAATTAGTAGCTCTGAATTGTCAGTAATTGTCGAGGTCAACTCTACAACCGTTTAGTTGACCTAAGACATTCGACAACAGAGTTGAATGTCTTAGGTAAGTAGACGTTCAAAAAAGCAAAAAACTATCATTTCATCAAATCCAGTACTGTGAAAGCGATAAAACACAACCAAGTTATATTTATCTAAAATACATAGCTCGGAGAATAGGATATTAATAGGTTCATAACATGTTTATTATCAGCTAGGTATCGTTATGATAACGGGATTCGAAAGTTTAATAAAAAATGGTGAAACGAAAATACAATTCTTCACAAAGAAGGTGATTTCCTGCCGTATTTTGATATGGTTTTAATTTATTCCTGAAATATCTCATGGTCTTGGGTAAAACATATAAAACGATCATTGAACTGTGGTAATTTTAAATAATGATTACATTTAATAAGAAACTTGGAAAATGACATTATGACAAGAGTTTTAAACTATAAAATAATGCCCGTATTAATCATGCTCTGTTCTTTTACTGTACAAGCAAATATTACCAAAATACAGGTTAACGATGCCGAAAAAAATTCTCTTGCAAACATAGTGGTGTATATAGAGCCTGAAAATAAATCTATGCTTACAGAAGAACAGTTATCAACTAAGCCAATGGCAACGATGGATCAAGTGAACCGTCAATTTCTTCCTCATATATTAGTGGTTAATAAATCAACCAAAATTAGTTTCCCTAATTCTGATCAAATAAAGCACCATGTTTATTCTTTTTCGCCGGCAAAAACATTTGAAATAAAATTATACCGCGATGAACAATCTGCCCCCAGTCTGTTTGATCAAGCTGGAGAGGTCACACTAGGTTGTAATATACATGACTGGATGCTCGGTTATGTTTATGTTGTTGACACCCCTTGGTTTGGCAAAACCGATATACAAGGCAAGTTACAACTTGAACTCCCTAGTGGGCAATATACCTTAAAAATATGGCATCCGTTATTACAAGATAGTGATAAATCTTTTACTCAAAAAATAACGATTTCTGATGATAATAATTTAACGGTTAATTTAAAAGAAGCAATGAAGCCTGCTTATACCGCATACGAAGAAGACGATGAATTAGATGACTATTAATTTAAAATCATTACAAAACCGTATTTTAATACGATTTATATTCCTATTGATGATCACCATAATGATTATTTTATTTGTCACTTTAGAGCAAACTTACCGGCATTCTGAAAACCAAATAAACAAACAATTTTCTATTGCACGTTTAGTATTTTCCGACAAGTTAACCAATCACAGCAGAGCACTGTATCGTAGTATTTCGCCGATTAGTAAAGACTTTACGCTAAAGCAATTAGTGAATGACGCAACAAATGATCCCGCCTCTTTATTAAGTGCGGTCAATAATCAACAACGACGAATAAAAACTGACTTTTCAGCAATACTCTCAAGTGACGCTAAAACCATCGTGAGTAACATTTCCTCGACTTCGACGACTTGGCCCGTTAAAAAAATAAGTCAAACAGGGATAAATATTTTGGTATTAAATAATATTCCCTATCTCGTTAGAGCAGTACCCATTAGGTTAATCGAATCGTCGGCCAAAATTAATGCATGGCTGGTCATGGGCATAAAAATCAAAAAAATGATTAACGATGACTTAAAAAGTATTCTAGGTTTTGATGTGACATTGCTTATTAATAACATGGTTGAAGTGTCTACCTATCCGGCATTAATCCGCAAAAATAACAAACTAGCTTCCCAAGCATTTGTTAATGAAATACCGAGCTCTGACAGAGAAAACATTAGTTTCCAAGGAGAGTCTTTAGCGCTCTATCAGTTTGTCATCAACAATAATGACAGTTACAAACTGACCGCTATTTTTACGATTGACAAAGATCTCGCCTTCATCAATTTCACCAATTTAGCCTCGCAGCTCATTATAGCTATTGGCGTTATTATATTAATTACCGTGTTCTTGTCATTTAGGTTTTCAATTTCCATTGCTAAACCTTTAAAAAAATTAGTTAATATTGCTCATGAAATTCAGCGTGGCAATTACGTCGAAATTACTCATGACGCCCACGTTTCAGAAGTTAACAAACTATCTTTTGCACTTTCCAATATGCAAGGCGCAATTCAGCAGCGAGAGAAAGACAATCACCAACTTGTTTTTTATAGTGTTTTAACTGGGCTTCCTAATCGAAATCACTTTATTCAAACCATGAATGAACTCATAGATGACGCCACACAGCAGTTTGCCGTTATTCTAATGGACATTGATCGTTTTAAAGAAATCAACGATACCTTAGGTCATGAATATGGCGATCAAGTATTACAAGCAATAGCCAAAAGACTCCATGAAAATGTAGTACAAGGCGCCTATGTTGCCTATCTCGATGGTGACGAATTTGCAATGTTAATACCTTGTCCAGAATCAATAATCACTGAGAATGTAGTAGCTCAAGTGATTGATATTTTTGACCCCGTCTTTGAAATAAACAACATACAACTAGATGTGTCAACCAGCATGGGTATCGCAATGTACCCAGAAGATTCCATTAAGGCTGATGGTTTAATGCAATTTGCCGATATCGCTTTATATGTTTGTAAAGACAAACATAGTAGCTATGAATTATATAATGGTAAATTTAATACTCATTCGATATTACGTTTGAATTTAATGTCAGAACTTCGTAGTTCTCTCGACAATGGTCATTTACAGTTGCATTATCAGCCACAAATAGACATTGCGACCAATCAAGTTAAAAGCCTTGAATGTTTAGTGCGTTGGCAACATCCTGAGCATGGCTTTATTTATCCTGATGATTTCATTCCATTGGCGGAACAAACCGGTAATATTCGCTACTTAACAACATGGGCTATAGAAGAAGCTTTAAAACAACACAATAAATTAAAAGCGAATGGTTTTCACATCCATATGGCGGTTAATATTTCTGCCATTGATCTAACTGACTCTGACCTAGTAGAGTTCGTTAAAGTAGCGCTTGAAAAACATAATGTAGTCACAAATATGCTGATGTTGGAAGTTACAGAAAGTGCCATCATGTCAGATCCTGAAAAAGCGATCACCGTTTTAACTAAACTAAAAGATATGGGCGTGCAACTTTCTATTGATGATTTTGGTACGGGTTATTCTTCAATGGAGCAGCTCAAAAGAACTCCGGTTAATGAATTGAAAATTGATAAATCCTTTGTACTTGAACTAATATCAAGTAATGAAGACGCTATTATTGTTAAGTCGATCACCGACCTAGCACATAACTTAGGTTTAAGTGTTGTCGCTGAAGGTGTTGAAAATAAAGAAAGCCTCGAAATATTGCATAAAATAGGAGTTGAAACGGCACAAGGTTATTTCATTAGTAAAGCCATACACGCTGATGACTTTTTACCTTGGTTACTGAATTATGAAAAGACTAATATCAATGCCTAAACTAATGCTAAGTAAACGATGTAATTACCTTTTCGGCTTGCTACTTTTCTTGAGTGGCTCACTCACTGCCGCCGACCTAAAAATAGAAGGTTTACTTGAAGCCGGATATATCAAAGCAGATTATGACAAACCATGGTTAAACAGTTGGATGGATGAAGGTGTTGGTATATTACGTTTTAACGACGACGATAAATTTGTTTTAACTCAAGGTGCCATAGAAATAAGCGGTGACTTAATTTCTAACATTAGCTTCGACATTGTTGGAAATTATACCCCTGATGGCGACAAAAATTTAGGGCTAACCGAAGCCTATTTAACTTATTCCCCCTTAAATAAAGGTTTAAAGTATCAAGTTAAACTTGGTATATTTTATCCGCAAATGTCGCTCGAAAACGCGGCGACCGGCTGGACCAGCCCCTATACCTACACTTTTTCGGCGATAAATTCTTGGATTGCAGAAGAACAAAGAACGCTTGGTGCTCAATGGTCAATAACACGTAGCGGCAGACAACATAACAGTCCGCATAGTTTTACTGCCTTAGCGTCTATATTCAAAGCGAATGACGGTTTAGGAACCTTGTTAGTTTGGCGTGGTTGGGCGCAGCATAATAAACAAACCTTTTATAATGAAAAAGTGGCTTTTGCTGATTATTTCAGCAAACAAGAAGCCCCGATAAATACACCAAACGCTGTTGAGCCTTTCATAGAAACAGACGGTGATTGGGGATATTACTTAGGCGGTCACTGGCGTTATTTAAAACAAACCGACGTGCGAGTTTATTATTATGATAATAAAGGTGATCCCTTTGCTATTGAAAAAAATAATCAATACGCATGGAAAACTCGATATTATTCCATTTCAATACAGCATAAATTTACCAAGAACTTTAGAGTATTGGCGCAATGGCTAGCAGGTGATACGGGCATGGGCAGTCAGGAAGAAGGAGTATTTAGCGACATTTCTTCATGGTATGCAATGTTCAGTTATAAACTAGCGGCTCATAGGTTTTCATTACGACATGACCAATTTAAAGTAGCAGAAACAGATACCAATACATACGATCCTAATGATAGTGATGGCGACAGTATTACATTAGCTTGGCGATATGATTTAGATAAAAATTGGAATGTTGGCGCTGAATTTATTAAATCTACTTCTTATAATGAAAATAGAACCTTATGGAGAAACTGGGCACCAGAGCATACGCAAAAACAATATATGGCGATTGTTCAATATAAATTTTAATTGAGTCCGTTTTTTTATTCACTGCTTGAGGAAATTACTCTTGTATCATTTAAGCCCTCACATTCAGACTAATCGGATGATTGGTCAAAGTTATTATCAAACGACTCTTATTTTCATCTATAGTGTTCGTCCGCTATCAGGAAACGGCTAGCGTAAAGTTGTTTTCAGCCATGTCCGCTGTAGATCAAAACATACAAAGCTTTCAGTATAAATTCTCAAATGCTAATGTCTTCAGTGTGGCATGACCAGAACTGTATTGATGATTGCTCTACTTCCGCTATTGGCTATCAGTTGACCTAAAGAATAGCCAACAGCTAACTTCTCCAATGTGCACTTTCGAGACGTTTTTATTAGTACAGATTTTTTACTTTTCTGAAAAAAGTACAGGAAATAGACAGTAAATTTACTAAACAGGTAAAGTAAATCAGTTTCGATCAATGTTGAGGATATGAGCTAGAAGTTCGATATACTTGTAGTAGATTAGATCTAATTAGCTTAGCTAATACCAAAATAACGTTCACAGAATATGCCAAGAAGTAGTTTATGAAGCAAGAATTTAATCTGAATTTTTAGGAGGATATTTAACTAAAAAGTGGTCGGTGATGCAAGATTCGAACTTGCGACCCCTTGGACCCAAACCAAGTGCGCTACCAAGCTGCGCTAATCACCGACATTTATAACTTTTTATTTTCTACTTCAGGGAGAAGTAAAAAATGGGGTGGCTAAAGGGACTTGAACCCTCGACAACCGGAATCACAATCCGGGGCTCTACCAACTGAGCTATAGCCACCACTGAGGTGTACTAATACATATTTTATACTAGTAGCTATAAATATGTATGCTGCTATCTAACAGCGCGGCGATTGTATTGCATTTTCCCTCTACTTGACAAGAAAAATATACATTTAATAGACTTTTTTTAGTAAATAATTAACAAAATTACCAATTGACTAACTAACACACTATTTTAGCCTGTTTACTTAGCAAAAATAATGTTCAACCCTGGTTAACAATAACTGAAGAGCAGGGCATGTTAGTTAGGTTTATACCGTTACGCTTGGCTGCTGGTTCGATGTAGGCGATGAAAATAAGTCTTTTAAGCGCTCAACAATCAAATAATTTACCGGCACTAATATCAAGGTGATAAAGGTGGCGAATAAAAGACCAAAACCTAATGATACCGGCATCGGGATTAAAAACTGCGCTTGAGTAGATTGTTTAAATAATAACGGCATTAGACCAATAAACGTGGTTAAGCTAGTTAACATCACGGCTCTAAAGCGACCAGCACCTGCGGTTAACACCGCTTCCATTAACTCGCCGCCTTCACTGCGCTTTTTATTGATAAAATCAACTAACACCAGTGAGTCATTGACTACCACACCAATGAGCGCCAACATGCCCAGTAAGCTCATGATGGTTAATTCCATACCCATGATCCAGTGACCAATAACAGCGCCGATCATGCTAAAAGGGATAATACTCATAACGATGATCGGTTGAATATAAGACTTAAAGGGAATAGCTAATAAGGCGTAAATAATAAAAAAGACAAATACTAGCGCCTAGCCAAGAGAGCTAAAAGATTCACGTTGTTCTTTTGCTTCCCCTTCAAGTGAGTGACTCACCCCTAGATAATGCACAATTAACTCATCTAAATACTTTTTTAAATCAGCTTGTAGTACGGTCATATTGGTATTTTATTTGTCAATATCGGCACTTACGTTTGCTGTACGGTAACGATCAATTCTGGCAATAGTTGATGGGCTCTTTCTGGCAATAAACTTAGTCTAGCCACTTATAATAAGCGTAAGAAATACTAATAAAACCAGCTAAGGTCGTGGTCTTATTACGGATAGTAATTTTTAATAGTGGCTGATAGAAACGGCTGATGGCTCGCTCAAACCCATCAGCGAATGATGGTTGCAGTTTACTAAACTTTGATTACTTTTTTTTCTGAACGAAGTTTCAAGTGCTTTAAGTGAGAAGGCAAAACGAATTTTTATTCAATTAAATAATAATACTGGAATAACGATAACGGGAGTTTGGGCAAATAAAGCGCCACGTGCGCTTTCAATAAAGGCAAGTGGCAGATTCTTTAGTTTTTCATCTATTTCAGCAGTATTACTACAAGCCAATAACAACAGACTTAAAAACAGAGGCAGTAGTTGTCGGCATCGACGTGTCGTAAAGCGATCAACTCGGGATAAAAATAAATATTATCGCTATTGTAATTAAAGACGTTTTGAGATGATAGTGGTTTTATACAAATTTACATAGCGAATTAATTAAATAAAATACGATGGAAATTTTCATTAATATTCATTTAAAGTCGTGTTTACTTAGGCTCAATAGAGACAAACGTTAACTAAGGTAATTATCCTCACCTAAATGCAGCTAAGGTGGGGATAATTTTATTAATAAGAGTTACTTATCTTGTTAATTAACTCTTATTAAGCAAGTCAATGAAGAAACTATATTGAAGTGCTGTGTCATGAATACGTTTAAAGCGTCCCGATGCGCCACCATGTCCTGCTTCCATATCGGTTTTAAATAATAATACATTATCATCTGTTTTATAATCACGTAATTTAGCAACCCACTTCATTGGCTCAAAGTATTGTACTTGCGAGTCATGTAAGCCCGTTGTAACTAGGATGTTAGGGTAGTTTTGGGCTTTGACCTGATCATAAGGTGAATAGGACAACATGTAGTCGTAATAAGCTTTTTCTTTGGGGTTACCCCATTCTTTGAACTCATTAGTTGTTAATGGAATACTTTCATCAAGCATAGTCGTCACGACATCAACAAATGGCACTGCTGCAGCGATACCTTTGTATTGCTCAGGAGCCATATTAATTACCGCACCCATTAATAAGCCACCGGCACTACCACCAGCTGCGAATACTTTGTTTTTATCGCCATAGCCCTGTGTTGTTAAATCTTTAGTGACATCAATGAAATCAGTAAACGTATTCATTTTTGTTAACTTTTTACCGTCTTCATACCAAGGCCGGCCTAGCATTTCTGAACCACGGATATGTGCAATTGCATAAACAAAACCACGGTCTAATAGACTTAAACGGCTGACTGAAAAAGAAGGATCAATCGTATGACCATAAGAGCCATAGGCATATTGGTATAATGGATTAGTACCATCTTTTTTGAAGGTATCTTTACGATAAACTATAGATACAGGAACTTTTTTACCATCACGGGCTTTAACAAAAATACGTTCAGAAGCGTAGTTATTACTGTCAAAATCACCTAACACTTTACTTTGTTTTAATTGTATTTTTTTGAAACTTATTAAATCTATATCGTAATGTGTCCCTGGCGTAGTAAAACTAGCATAGTAAAGGCGTAACGCCTTGTTGCCTAATTGATTATTACCATACATTTGCAAGCTATACGCTGAATCATTAAAGCTAAGTATTTGCTCATCACCTGATGAAAGTTGTTGAATGGTTACACGGCTAATACCATTTTCACGTTGTTGATAAACAAGGTGGTCGTTAAATAATTGGTAATCTTCTAATTTTATGACAGCATTGGCAGGGATAACATCTTGCCATTGTGCTTTATCACCAATATTTTTCTCGTTTACTTTCATTAAACGAAAGTTGTTTGCTTGCCAGTTTGTCTTAATGTAATACCAATCGTTCATTTTAGAGAGTGAGTATTCATGACCTTCTTCACGTTCAATAAACTTTTTAGGTAGTGCTTTAGCATTATTTGCATCTATGACAGATACACCACTGGCTTCAGTACTTGAATGCCAAATAAAAACACTACTACCGTCTTTAGATTTACTAATACCGGTATAATAGGCTTTATTGCTCTCTTCATAGATCAGTTCATCATCAGCTTGCGATGTGTCAAGCGTGTGACGAAATACTTGGTAACCTAATAACGTTTGTGGATCTTTTTTGATGTAATAAACTGTTTTATTGTCATTACCCCACACAAGACTACCATTAGTCCCTTCGAGCTTGTCATTAAGTAGCGTATTACTAGCGATATCTTTGAAACGAATAGTATAAATACGACGGCTAACGGTATCTTCACCGTACTCTAATAACTTACCGTTAGGGCTGGCGCTTAAACCACTAACTTGATAATACTCATGGGCTTTAGCCTGTTTATTAACATCAAGCAATACTTCAAGATTACTGCCTTTGAAATCACTCGTTCTAACATAAATAGGATATTCATTCTCGCCTTGCATTTGACGTGAATAATAATAATCGCCTTTTTGGGTTGGCACAGAATTATCGTCTTTTTCAATACGTCCTTTGATCTCTTGAAAAATCTGTTCTTGCATGACTTCAGTATGTTTTAACTGTGCTGTTGTATAGTCATTCTCTGCGTCTAAATGCGCTAAAATTGCTGGGTTGGTACGAGTATCATCACGCATCCAATAATAGTCATCAACACGGGTATGGTTATGAATAACCATTTTATGTGGTACTTTTTTAGCGATAGGAGCTGTTAAATTGGCCATGGTATTAGTTGCTTCATTCTGTTGGTTACTGCATGCTGCAATAAGCAGAGCAGAGGAGACAATTAAGCTTAGCTTAGTCTTTGTTACAATTAGAGACATAGAGGTCCTTTTCCTTGTAGATAATCGATGATAATAACTAGAAATCGATATGCGTTAGATAGCGTAAATGTTAAAAAAATGTATCGAATATTAAGTTAGCACGATAATAGTTATTATCAAATTTACTTATCGCTTAATATGGTCACCTTATCGTATTTAGCAAGTTTAAGTGTTTGGTCAAAGGTGGATCATAATGTCATTAGATAAAATTTCGAGCCAGCTCGTAGGCAATAAAAACTCATTACCCCCAGTAGAGTCATGGAATCCGCCTTATTGTGGTGAGATTAATATACAGATAAAAGCCAATGGTGATTGGTTTTACGATGGTGGAATTTTTAAGCGTTTATCTTTGGTAAAATTATTTGCTTCTGTGCTCATCAAAGAAATAAACCGCGATGTGACTGAGTACTTTTTAGTGACACCAGTTGAAAAAGTAAAAATTCAAGTCGATGAGGCACCGTTTGTACTGACTCAGTGGCATTGGCTCGATAAAGAACAAACTATTATGCAGGTAAGTACTAATCTGGATGATGAATTTATTCTTAATGCAGAGCATCCTTTGATGGTGACTGAAAGCGGTGATCTGTATGTAACTGTACGCAGAAATTTACTGGCGAAAGTGCATCGTAACGTCTATTACCAATGGGCTGATATAGCACAGGAAATAGTCACTGAAAACGGTACTGAATTGTTATTTTCAAGTGCCGGGTGTCAATTTAGTCTAGGAAGTTTCTAGGCATATTTTAGAACGTTTTAGCGCTATATGACCTAACTTGAACCACAAACGGTACAGTTTTTTTGTTTTTTCATCGTAAATTGTTGCCATTGATTGGCTAAACCATCTAGTAAATTTAGCTGGTTTATCTGTACTTTGTTACCCGTTAATAATTTGATTGCTTGTAAGCTTTGCATACCGGCAATCATGGCTAATACAGGACCAATAATACCGACAGTTTGACAGTTATTCGTTGGTGCTTTTTCACTGGCAGGAAAAAGACAATGATAACAAGCACTGCTTTCATCGCGCGGGTCTATAGTGAGTTGTTGACCATCAAAGCCAGTAGCAGCACCTACTATTAGTGGTATTTTATGTTGTACACAGGCGTGATTGATTAAGTAGCGAGTTTGAATGTTATCAGAGCAATCAAGCACCAAATCGACTTGAGGAAGATAATAATCACATAACTCTTCATCGAGCATTTCATCAATAGCTTCAATCGTTATATCAGGAAATTGTTGCTGCAACTTTTCAGCAGCGGTATCGGCTTTATTCTTATCGATATTGTCTTCACTAAATAGAATTTGTCTAGGTAAGTTACTGAGTTCTATGCAATCACCATCAGCGATAAAAAGCGTACCTACCCCAGCAGCAGCTAAATATAAACTCGCTGGATTACCTAAACCACCAACACCTAAAATAAGTACTTTAGCGTTACGTAATGCTAATTGTCCTTGGCTACCAATTTTATCCAACATGATTTGACGGGAGTATTTGAGTTGTTCTTGATTGCTTAACACGTATGTTCCTAATTTATTGTTAGCTATGCTAATGAATAAAAGTGCGCACGGCACTGGCTTTGAACTGTAAATAGACTTGCTGTCTACTCGCTAGCGATAACTTTTGTTGCGAGAAAGCACTAATAGTGACAAAAAACGCTTGCGAGCCACAACTTACTACCAGTAGTACCTTGTTTTTTTTATTAGTTATTTGTTTGATGGTACCAAATAGATGATTAACAATAGAGCTATTATTTGGCTCTGTTAGGGCGATACTAATATCACTAGCCAAAATAAAACAACGCAATTGAGTTTGATGCTCAAAGCTTTTATCACTACTTAGGTAAATGTCTTGTTGTGCATTGAGCGCTAATACCGTTAAACCATGGCCATTATTAAATCTTTTAATAGGTAATGATAAGCTGGTTTGCTGGTGAATAAGCGTACTTTCAGCAAAATTATTTAGTTGATGAATGACTTGGTGGATATTACCAAAATGAATAACTTTACCTTGTGCCAATACTAATAAGGTATCACACACTTGCTGTAACTCATCTAAGGAGTGGCTGACATACAACATAGGTAAATGAAGCTGCTTTTGAATGTTAAGTATCATCTTTAATAGCTGGGTTTTACTGTGTTGATCAAGTGCGCTTAAGGGCTCATCAAGTAGTAATAGTTTTGGTTCGGCCAGAATAGCTCTTGCTAAAGCGACTCTTTGTTGTTGGCCACCAGATAATTCACTGATCTGGTGTTCAAGCAGAGTGGTTAATTCGGTAAGTTCGATCACTTCATTCAACTCTAGTCTGCTGTTCTTACAACGCTTAACAGCATATTCTAGATTACCCAGTACTGATAGATGTCCAAATAAACGGCTATTTTGAAACACTAAACCAATTTGACGTTCTTCAGGTTTTAGGCAAATACCTTTCGCGGTATTGATTAAAACTTTAGCAGAAATATTGGTATGGACTAATGTTATTTCACCAACAAGTGTTTTTTCCAAACCAGCAATAGCACGAAGTAACGTTGATTTACCTGACGCTGAATGGCCAAAAATACCAGTAATACCCTTTAGTGGTATTGGCTGTTTTATCTCTAAATCGAATTGCTGATAGCTAATGCTAATATTAATATCGAGTTGAGAATACTTAGCATCAGGTACAGTATTGAAACTACCTTTAGTCAGCAGAGTTTTATCTATAAGAATATTATTCATCGTTATTAGTCTGCTTTCGTTTGGTGTTGACAGATAATTGTTGTCGACGATTTTTTGTTGGTAAATTTAACCAATATATAGCAGCCAGTAGCATCATAGAGCCTATTAATAAACTGATGGCGAGTAGGTGTGCTCTGGCATAATCAAAAGCTTCAACGTGATCAAATAATGCGATAGAAAGTACCCGGGTTTCACCAGGAATATTACCGCCAATCATTAAGATGATACCAAACTCACCTACAGTATGGGCAAAACCTAAGCTCGCTGCAGTGATAAAGCTCGCTTTTGTTAACGGCAGTACAATAGAGAAGAATCGGTCGATAGGACCAGCACCAAGTAGAGAGCCAGCTTCTAACAAAGAATCGCCTAACTGTTCAAAAGCCTTTTGTAATGGCTGAACGACAAAGGGTAGCGAGTATAAAACAGAACCAATAACGATAGCTGAAAAGCTAAAGGCGAGCTGTTGTCCCGTCGCTTGTTGCCATAATTGTCCAGGTAAATACTCTGGTGAAAAAGCGATAAGCAAATAAAAGCCTAATACCGTTGGCGGTAACACTAAAGGTAATGCTACTACCGCTTCAATGATGACTTTAAAGCGACTGGTCATTTTTGCTAGATACCAAGCGAGTGGAGTACCAATGAGCAATAAGATAATGGTCGTTAATGCGGCCATTTCTAAGGTAGTGATTAGTGCCGTTAAGTCTGAATTTATCATCTAATCATTAACTCGTTTAACTTTTCATTGGTCTTGTTTACTTGTTTATTTTGCGCGTAACCATAGCTGACAATTATTTTTTGACTCTGAGCAGAAAGTAGATATTCACTTAACTTTTTAGCCTTATTTTGTTGCTTACTGGCGTTAATAATAATTAACTGTTGCTCAATCGGCTGATGATAACTACTAGGGATAACTACCCCTGGCAAGTTGTTTAAAACTAATTGGCTATTCGCTACAATACCACGGTTCACGGCTTTACTACGTAATTGTGCGAAGGTTTGGCTAATATTGATGCCAGTGATCAATCGAGACCGATAACTATGCCATAAACCTAAATGGGTTAAGACCTCTTTGGCTGCTTTGCCATACGGAGCGATTTCAGGATTAGCAATAGCAAAGCGTGTAGGTAGATTTTTTAGTTGCTCAATAGCTAATTGAGAAAGCGCTAATGGGTCAAGGTTTTTTAGCGTCGAGGGTAAATCAGAGGAGGATGAATATAATGCTAACTGACCAATAGCATAGGTTTTACGACTATTTTTTACAGCATATCCTGCTCCCTCAAGCTCTTTTGGGCGACGCCTGTCGGCACTGAGGAAGATATCAAAAGGAGCACCATGTTTAATTTGCAAAAACATAGCACCACTTGCACCGCTGATAAGTTGACTTTTTATACCTGTTTGTTTGCTGAAGTCTTTAAGTAATACTTTTAATACCGGGGTAAAATTAGCGGCAACAGCAATACGTAGTGGTTTACTACGGTCACTTTTAGCCATGCTATAAGTCGGTATCTTTATCTTAGTCGCAGTATTAGCGCTGCCGTTAAAGTTAGCAGGCTGGGCTTGGCTACTACTGACAAAGAGTAGACTGATAACCAAGATTGAGACCAAAAGCAGACGTAACACTTTAGCTCCAGAGCTCGGCTTTGTCAGTATCACTATTTTTAGCAGCTAACCAATTTTTAGAGGCTTGTCCTGCGTCGGTAATCTTTTCTTTTTTCCAGAAAGGCGCTTTAACTTTCAAATAATCCATGATGAACTCATTGGCAGCAAAGGCATCTTGTCGATGTTTACTGGTTACGCCAACAAAGACAATTTGATCACCTATGCTGAGCTCACCAATACGATGAATAACTTTTACTCGACCAATATCCCAACGTTCTTTCGCTTGAATAATAATCTTAGCGAGTGATTTCTCTGTCATACCTGGGTAATGCTCAAGCGTTAACGTAGTGACTGAATTACCATTGTTGTGATTTCTAACTCTGCCGGTAAAAGTCACAATTGCG
>JBKEHN010000072.1:0-14516 GCA_046710905.1 Colwellia sp. | reverse complement strand
CATCGCAGATATTTCTGATCTTGAATTTGAGATCATGATCTATACCCTTATAAAATATAAATTAACAACCCATAATATTAATATTATTAGCCATCCCCCTAAAAACCTATTAACACCTGAGTTTTATCAATAGACAAAAAGCTCGATTGGATAATTGATACAACGTCAGATATTTTTATGTTTGACTATAAAAATTTGAATTAAGTAAAATAAAAAAAGGAAAAATAGATACAACATTAGGTAATGCTGATTTTACAAAAAAATGAATATTCCTCGAGGTAAGTGTATTGAAACAGCGACGAACGATCAGTTAGTCGAGATGTTAGTTAAGCGAATAATTGCTACTTTAGTGTTTGCCCGTGTTTCTGTCATGACCTTGTTACAAGAAAATAAGATCACAGGTATTTATTATCAATAGATAACGAAAGTACCCGCGAGTCTTGCCGTTTATAAATATGCCTAATGAGACAAATTAAAACAAAAACTTGATACTATTATTAAGCAATTATCACTTGATGAGCATTTTTCTGAATATTTAAAATACACTAAATTACCCAATACAGGAGAGGTGCCTATTATTATGTAATCGTCTTATCAGCCTTGGTAACTAGTTATCTTTACTGTCATATCTTCACAATTATTCTTTAAGACTATTACCCCACACTTAATAGCTGATACCATCAAACTACACCTAATAAGTTAAAGTACTTTCAACCAACTTAAATAAAACCATAAGATATTTGATATGAATAATAAGAAAAAAATCATTGCGAGCCTATTTTTAATACTCACACTTTCAGCTTGTAGTGGTGGAGATGCTGCCATTAAAAAGGCAAATAAGTTTATTACTCAACAAGCAATAGATAAAACAGATAGCGCTTGGAAAACAAAGCTAAGCCAGCCACCATTACTTAACTTTACTCCGGGTAAAGATTATTTTTGGCAGCTGCAAACAAGTCAAGGCAACCTGACGATAAAACTATTAACTGATTCGGCACCTATGCATGTTTCTAGCACCATTTATTTAACGACATTAGGTTTCTATGATGACTTGATTTTTCATCGTGTTATCCCCGGGTTTATGGCGCAAGGCGGCGATCCTACAGGAACTGGTGCAGGTAACCCTGGTTACAAGTACGATGGTGAATTTAGTGATAATTTTGATGGTGAGTTAGGTCATAACCAGGCTGGTACGTTAAGCATGGCAAATGCTGGCCCAGGTACTGATGGCAGTCAATTTTTCTTAACCTTTAAGCCTACACCTTTTTTAGATGGTAAACATACTATTTTTGGTCAGGTAGTTACCGATTTAGAAGGTAGCTTAACTAAAATTGAGGCGTTAGGTAGTCGAAGTGGCAGAACCAAAGAGGCGATTACAATTATTAAAGCAACGATTAGGATAGCTGACAGAAAATAAACCGGTAGTCTCAACCTAAATAGCAGGGCAAACAAGTTAATATAGAGAACTATCCTGCCCCATATAAAATCCCTGAGCAATAGTCTTACGATTATGGCGCATAACTAACTCAATATTTATACTTTTATACTTTTATACTTTTATACTTTTATACATAGCATCGAAGTAATAACGAAAAGTGAACAAACATAACAATGGTTGTTCACTTTTATGCGGTGACTGACCCTAAAAAAAATTTACAACTCAAATAAAACATCACTGCGGATTATATATTTAATACCGTCAGTAATGGGTACTGAGCTGTGTATGCAATGTAAAGGATGCATGCCATGAGGAAAGCATAAAATACCTCCCATAGGGGTTCTAACATCAATATTTTTAACATTATCATTGTGTGTTGCCGGTTGAGCCGGAGTATCAGCATTAACTAAGAAACGCGTTGCTCCCCCTTGAAAATCTTCACTTAAGAAGATTAAAAATGTCATTTGGCTATAACGATCAGGATAAGCATTAGCAATCAGCTCGTTGTTGATAACACGACTACCTGGCCAAGAGCCATCAGAGTGAGGCTTGAAATAATCTTTAGCCTTATAACGATAAAAGCGAAAGCGTGCATTGATACCTAGCGCTTTACTGCCGCCAAAAATAGCTTGTCGATCATCCATTAAAGAAGCAATACGTTGCCAAATAATACCATCGGTTTGTTCATCAACAATCCAGGTTAAGCTATCGTTATGACGAACACTACGTGGCAGGGAAACAGCGGCATCGGCTAAAAAACCTAACTGTTCACTAACACTAATTAACTTCTTACATTCTTCTTTTGTCAATACATTGAGTAACTGGAATGCACCGGGTACTTGCGCCAACTCGTGACGTTCAATATTGCTTATATCAAATTTTTCGCTAAAATTTAGTGGGTTTACTTTACGATTACCCCATGCAGGTAAAGCTGGATGCTCTGCGCCAGGCTCCAAAGCAGCAACAAAAAAGTCAGTTATTTTATCTATTTTTATGTTCATATTATGCTCTATTATTTACTTAGAAGTCAGTAATAAAAATGCCTCTATATTTAAATCAGAAACTTACTGTAAACGTCATCTTCGCAGTCTCTGATCGAAGAATTATGACTTTTAGCAAACTGGATTCCCGATTAATGATCTACTGGGATGAGGTCCCTGAGCCATGTGCATAGGCACGTTAATCAATTACGTATCAAGTACTACTGCAAGCTAGGTGCTCTAACCAAAAGTAGCACTTAGCTAGACACCTTATTTACTGATAACTCTCACCTGAGAAAACTGACGATGACCAGCAGCGGTGCCATGAAAGCCAAAACTACTTTGTTTCGCACCAACCCAAGGACCAAGACCACCAGCACCTTGATTGATAGCCACCATACCCGCTTCCACTTGTTCCGCAACGACTTTTGCGCCAGCGCCACCAAATACCACAGCACCTAAACCGTATGGGCTAGTATTAGCGCGTGCAATCGCTTCAGATAGTTCCGTGAAGCGACTAATAGCAACTACAGGACCAAAAGTTTCATCTTGCTCTAACAGCATATCTGGGCTGATACCTGTCACAACAGTAGGTTGAATATAAGGTAACGCATATTGATACTTTCCTAATAAAAATGTCGCACCTTTAATTTGAGTATCTTTAAGTTGAGACAACACCTTAGCATGCTGTTTTGGATTAACAATTGGCCCAATATTGACATTTTTTTGATGCCAAGGACCCGCTTGATAACGACGAGCTAAAGCAACTACTTTTTGCTCAAACTCATCTGCTACACGTTCATCAACATAAATACGCTCGGTAGAAGTACACATTTGGCCAGTATTTTCAAAAGAGCTGGCGACAGCAAACTGAACTGCTTCATCAATATCAGCACCTGCCATAACGATGAGTGGATCATTACCGCCTAACTCCATCACTAAACGTTTAAGTCCTGACGCGGCACTTGCCATGATGTGTTTGCCAGCAGCGAGAGAGCCAGTGAAAGCCACCATATTGATATCGGCATTAACCAAAGCCTTGCCGGTTTGAGCATCACCGTGAGCAATTTGTAATACATTTTTAGGTAATACCTGATTTAACATTTTAACAAAAAGTTCAGTAACTAAGGGGGTTTCTTCCGAGGGTTTTAACACCGCACTATTACCAGCAACTAATGCTGGTAATAACAAATTATTCGCCATCGCCAAGGGATAATTCCAAGGTGAGATAACCGCAACGACACCTAATGGTCGATATTGTATTTCTCCATTGCGTCCCATCGATTCACTCTGAAGTGCTTGTGCTATTTCCCGAGTAAAGTAATCCGCATTTTGCACAGTACCACCTACTTCGTAACTCGCTCTTCGATAATCTTTACCCATTTCTTTACTGATCAATAATGCTAGTTGATCTTCTACTGCAGTAAGTCCCTCGTAGGCCTGCACTACTTTCTGTTGGCGTTGTGTAAGAGACAATGCCGCCCACAATTTTTGTGCTTTTTTGGCACTAATAATTACCGCGGGTATGTCTGCTGGCTCAGTAATAGGAACATCACCCAATGGTGCTCTATTAATGGGATCATAAGAGGTAAGTAATGGCATAAAAGGTCTTCCTAGTATTGCGATCTTATAAATGAATCACAACGTGTAAATTGGTTGTAGAACCGTATTATGCTAGAGTGGTTTACTAAAGAAACCAGTATACTTTTAGTAACCACGTATTTAAAAGAAATATAGAATGAAAAACACAATAAAAACAGCGCGTAATGTAAAAGAAATAAATTCAGAAAACTGTGAACAACCTTGCCTTATAGAGCGTGGTATGGGTGTTTTAGGCGGGAAATGGAAAGCCTCTATTCTCTGGCATCTAAAAGATGGGCCGGTACGTTTTAATGAATTATCTCGTATGTTGGCTGGCGCCAGTAAAAAGATGGTCGATCAACGCCTTAAAGAATTAGAAGCGCAAGGTTTAGTCACCCGTAAAGTAATTTGCGATCGTCCTATTGCCGTCGCCTATGAAATCACCTGCTTTGGTAGGACTGCACTAGATATATTAGAAAAACTTAAAGATTGGACTGAAGAGAACGGTCTTTAGTAGTCATCATAATAATTTATCAATCTATTTGATATAACAATTTATTTTTGATAAACAAAAATTAAGCATTGATATCAAGGTAAAATTTAGCGATGGTATTACTAGTTATACTTAATGTTTAGTTCTTAATATTAGTTTTAGTTTTAGTTTTAACTTATTTTTAGCCAAGGAATGCTCGTTCATGCTCGCGTCAAACCAGCTCATTAAACAAAGTCTTAATTTTTTTAATGTCAGAAAATTAATTATCCTCTGCTCATTTTTTCCTATTATGGCTAATGCTACAACTGCTAGTACCACCATTGCTGACCAAGATTTTCTCCAGTGTAAAATCAACTTAGTTGAACGTGCTAACAAAGCTGGGTTTTCTTCTTATATCACGCAAACAGTTATTGATAATATTTCCCCGATAGAGCGCGTAATCGCTTTAGATAAAAAACAACCAGAATTCAGCCAAACTTTCGAGCAATATATTAAAGCGAGAGTTACCGATTATCATGTTCGAGTAGGTAAGCAAAAATTAAAACAAAATGAAAAATTGTTTGATAGCTTAGAAGATAAATATGGCGTACCACGTCAATACTTAGTATCTTTTTGGGGATTAGAAAGCGTTTTTGGTAAACACAAAGGTAAAATGTCGGTACTTAACTCTTTGGCGACTTTGGCCTGTGACGAACGCCGTAGTGAATTTTTCACCCTAGAGTTATTAAATTTGTTCACCTTAATTGAATCAAAAAAAGTTTCTGTTGAACAGCTACAGGGTTCATGGGCTGGTGCCATGGGGCATATGCAATTTATGCCTACCGCATTGTTAAAATATGCAATTGATGGTGATAATGATGGCAAAGTCGATATTTGGAAAAGTGAAGTTGATGCCTTAACAACAGCGGCTAATTACTTAAATAAAATCGATTGGCAAGCTAAAGAACGCTGGGGTAGAGAAATAAAGTTACCCAAAAACTTCGCCTTTGATAAAGTTGTTTTTGACCAATATTACCCACTGAGTTATTTTAAGGAACTAGGCGTTAAAAAAACCAATAATCAATTATTATCATCTTATGATATTCAGGCAGAGCTTTATCTACCTTCAGGTCATAAAGGCCCAGCCTTTTTACTCTACCCTAATTTCAACGTGATTATGACCTGGAATCTTTCGAAAAGTTATGCGCTATCAGTCGGCCTATTAGCCAATAAGTTAGTTGGCGCTAAAGGTCTTGAATTTTTACAACAAGAACAAACTAAAATAAAACCTTATAGTGTTACACAAATGAAAAATCTACAAAGCCAACTCAACGCATTAGGATTTGAAACAGGCGAGCCTGATGGTATCTGGGGACCTAAAAGTAGAGGTGCCATTCGCTCATTCCAACTAAAGTATCAACTTATTGGTGATGGATACCCAAATAAAGAAGTCTTTTCAACGATTACGTTCGTGCAGAGTAAAAATAAAGCCATTACGCCAAATAACAATCAATAAGGTTAATTGAAAAGTACCTATATATTGGACAAAGGAACATTAGCTAAATATTGCCTGTATTTTACTTCTTTTTTACAGTACGTAATTATTTATTATACATATTCATATAACTATAATAATAGTGATTTTTTAGTGAGTTAACTATCATACTAATAAAGTTTATTCTGCTTACAGTCTTACTCCTATGGTGCGTAATAGCTATTGCTACGACGACCTCAGACTGGAAACAAGTCATTCGCGATACCCCTTATGCTTTTAGTAAAGGGGCATCGAAGAATTTAGCCGTGTTACGCCGCTGGGTATTATTGTCGAATGGTTATTGCGAGTTCCCTGACCGGCATGTGTTTTTTGATCAACGAGGTCGATTCTTAACCTGGATGGATAATGAAGAAGCGGCTTTAGAAACACAGGAGAAGTTAAATAAAGTTCGTTGGCAATTACACCAGAATAATAAAGTTAATAGATGGGTTGAAGGTAGTGTTTCGACTATAGGTTACCCTTTCGCTTTAAGTTGTCATCAGCCATGGGTCGACATTCGTGCGGCTATTAATCGTGTAAAAGGCACCACGCAGAAGTCGAAAGTATGGGGTACTTGGGACGGTGTCAAAGCTGGCACAAAGTCAGATCCTATTAGTTTAGAGGCCTTGGTCAGCTTAATGTATCAACACCGCAGTTCGCAGCTGGCTGAGCCAATAGAGACCTTGTCATTGAGATTATTTATCGGCCAGTTAATTATTGAAAGTGGAGCCAAAAAAAATATTCGTTCAAGCCAGAATGCTTTGGGGATGTTGCAGTTAAAACCAGAGGTTCTCAATGATTGTGGTATTGAAAAGCGCTTCTATCAACATCGTATGGCACAGGTAGATTGTGCGATACGTTTATATGTCATGATTAAACGAAATCTTCAGCCAGTATTTTTATCAGTATTTGGTCACCTTGATAAGACAAAACAACAAGCACTTTTTGATATACTCTTAGTTCAATCTTACCACTCAGGTATTGGCGCGATGACAAAATTACTGACTGACACCGAGATGGGAAAAGCGGCCCGATACTTTGCTAAACACCGGCAGGAATTCTCTGCTGAAGATATTGCTACAGGTATGATATTTCATAACTTGGGTCGCCAACCTTGGGGTTGGGAGTCACTTTATTATGTACTAGATATTATGATAGTGTCTAAGTCGCTATCCGCACACGAAAAATAATATCAGGCTACTTAGCTTCAAACATCATAAAAACCATGTAGTTCTGTTAATTAGTAAGCTAAAAAACTATGCGTTGTCATATTTGGTAGCAAAGTCTATTCCCAAGTATCAATAACTTCTCTCGCTGCTCTCATCGCTTCAATTGCCGCGGGAAAGCCACAATAAACGCTAGCATGTAGGATTACTGCTCTTATCTCTTCTTTAGTTACACCATTACGTAAAGCTCCACGCACATGACCTTTTAATTCATTGGGTGCTTTTAGGGCTATTAACATAGAAATAGTTACTAAACTTCGCGTATCTTTAGCTAAATCATTTCTATTCCAAGTACTTCCCCAGGCATTTTCCATCACTAAATCCTGCAATGGTTGATCAAATTCATTAGCATTATATAACGCACGATCAACAAACTCGTCACTCATTACTTCGCGACGAATTTTTTCTCCCTTTAAATAACTCTCATTCTGCTTTTTTGTGGTCATGCTTATCGCCAATATAATTAAGAGGCTTTAATACTAAAAAAAATGGTCAACAATAAATAGCACAACTAATGAATTACTAATATAAGCAACGGTGATATGTAGTCGTGAATAAAAGAAAGCTGTTACAAAAAAATTCCTTATTCATCTATCTCAGCTTTGTGATCTAATTACAGATCAAATATACTGACTCATCTCATTTATTTCTTAGTATGGAAGTATCGTGTCAACTCAAAAAAAAGCTAAACGATCTAATAATACCTTTTTAGAACTCATTTATAACATTGCTATTCCGTCGATTATTTTAATGAAATTATCAGGTGACGACTATTTAGGGTCCATGTACGCATTAATTGTCGCATTACTATTTCCTATTGGTTATGGTATGTATGACTTTATTAAAAATAAATCGGTCAACTTTATTTCCTTACTTGGCTTTTTAAGTACCTTTTTAACAGGTGGTATTGGTTTATTTGAGTTAGATGTGGAGTGGCTAGCAATTAAAGAAGCAGCAATTCCGTTAGCCATCGGCTTAGTGGTACTAGTCTCTGGTTTCTGGGGTAAACCCTTAATAGCTAAAATTTTGTTAAATCCACTTTTATTTAATTTAGATTTAATCTATGAAACGTTATTTAACAAAGGTAAAACTGATGAATTTAAGGCTAAAATTCATCGGGCAAATCATCTTTTATCTGTAACCTTTATTTTTTCTGCAACGATGAATTACTTATTAGCTAAATGGATTGTAGTTAGCCCTGCTGGTACAACAAAGTTTAATGAACAGCTTGGTGAAATGACGCTATTAAGCTATCCCGTCATTGCTATACCTTCAACGATAATGTTAATGGCAATCATGTTTTATGTAGTGAAAAGTGTGATGAAGTTAACAGATTTAAAACTAGAACAAGTATTAAATGCTGAAAAGTAACGATAATTATAATGATGAGGTATAATTAATCTTCATCGTTTACTAGAGCTATCATCATCAACCATCCTGACAATAAAGATAACCAAAAAAAGAACATTGCTGTATCTAATAAAGCTGTGGAAAATTTACAGCTTAAAATTGCTACCTTCAATTTGTTCAACTACCTTGAGCCGCCCAATGCTTACTATGAGTTTGAGCGCATTTATAGTGCTGAGCAATGGCAGAAGAAACAAAATTGGATTAGTGATTACTTACGTGAATATCAGCCTGATATTATTGGTTTTCAAGAAGTGTTTAGTCCCGAGTCATTAAAAGTATTAGTCACTTTGCAAGGCTATGATTATTTTGAAGTGGTTGATCAGCCAGAGATAATTGATGATTTTATTTATAAACGCCCTGTTGTTGCCATCGCCTCTCGCTACCCTATTGTTGATGCCCAAGCGGTAAAGGCAAACATTGAGCTTGCTACAACATTAGGTTTATCCGAAGACTTTTCTTTTAGCCGAAAAATACTAAGAGCGACCATTGATATACCTCATATGGGTCATTGTGATTGTTATGTTGTGCACTTTAAATCTAAACGTTCGATGATTGAACTTGATGAGAAAAATAATAAGTGGTCGCCAGAAAAAACGATTATTGAAAGCTTAAAAGCAACTGTCGCAGGTGGTTGGGGTTCAACAATAAAACGTGGTAGTGAAGCGACGTTATTGATGATTGATATGATTGAACGACGTGAAGCTACTGGTTACCCTATGGTACTCATGGGTGATTTTAATAATACCTTAACTGATGGTGTGTTGAATCATTTATTAACAAACACCTTACGTTTTGTCTCTGGTATTGACCGTGATGCTTATCTTGCTAAGTATTGCTTAAATGACTCTTGGGATTTATTTCAAGCTGCACGCTCTAATGAAGATAATGACGCTGCTGAAAATGATGAAGTTGATGAAACGGATACAGCTAATTTAGAAGCTAATCTAAAGGAAAAGCAGGCAACAACACAGACGCGTACTCCAACCCATTATTTTGGCGCGGGTAGCTCAGTACTCGACTACATTTTATTGTCATCTGATTTTGATGCCAGCTATCACGACAGTCTTTATCAGGTCAGTGCTTATGATACTTACGACCGACATTTAATTAACCCTATTTTCGACCGTGATGGTGAAAGTACAGATCATGGTATTGTGTTAGTGACACTAACCTTAAGATCATAATGATAATCAGTATGCTCGTTAATTCCTCAGAGTTAATTGCTCAGAGTTAATTCCTCGGTAGTTAATTATTGTAGTTAACTACCGTATAGTTAACCCTCCTAGAATTACTGTGCAGGTTGCTCTTCTTCTGTCTCACTAAAAGAATCAACAAAAGCTTGTAGCCCTTGTTGTACTAGCTCATAGGTTTTATCAATATTAGTAGTAACCTCTGCTTCTAATACCTTTAAACTGCCAAGTATATCCTTAGCTTCACCAAAACCTTGATCTATACCGCCACTAATGATTTTAACAAAAGCCGTTAACGATTCTTCTTCTCCCATTTCGGGATACTGCTCTCGAAAAGAGCCTAAAAACTGGGTGCTAAAAGAAACAATACGCTCGGCCGTCGCTTCAGGACTGAAATCAACCCCCGACTCATAAGCATCTTCGACACTGCTTTCAACGCCTCCAGCTTTAAGCGCTTCGTTTATTCCCTGCAAGGCAGTTTTTAACAATAACGACAGTGGTTGGTCGCCAATTGTTTTAGTAAATTTCAGTGAAGATTCTATAATGGCTGCATTCAATTGTTTTTTATTACTGACATAAATAGATTCTTGTACTTCTGCCGTTTTTCTCTCATGGGCAAGCTCAGATACTTGCTGTCCCACGGGACCGTTCTCTTTTTTATCTTGCGCTTTTGCTAATGTTCGAACATCTTGGCTAAATGTGGCATTGGGTGTAATTGGTGAGCTCATAATATCTACCTGTGTTTATCAAAGCATATATAAAAGTATCGGCAGTTTGAAGTATAACTTAAGTGTGAAAAGTGTATATATTTTAGACAAAAAATTATGTCAATCAGCTGGGTGCTAACGCTATGGTTGTTATCAATTAACCGCTGCTCAAAATTGAATATTCAATACTGAAATGGCAGTGAAAATAACCAATAGATCAACTTCAGACTTGGATAAAATTACGGACAAAAAAAGAGCCGTCAAGCTCTTTTTTATTTATATATATGTTGTTTATGCCTTAGCGGTACTCACATCTTTGACCATTAATTCTTGCATCGCTATTGCCGTTATCAAACTACTAACCCTAGGCAATAACCCCCTAATTGATTGATTTTCAGCATGCATTTTTTCAACTAACTTAGTACAACTATCAACTAAGGCATCACTGTAGGCAAAACCTATCAACGCAACAATTTTAACCATAGCGAGTTCATCAAGCATCTTAGTGCTTTCATCTTGCTGATCATAAACGATGTTAACCAATTCAATAGTACTAACGAATTTTTCCATTCTAGGATTAAGCCTGACTAATGATTTAGCTCTTTTACTCACCGTTTTATCAATAAGCTCTTTACTGGCAGTTAAAGGATTCGGAATTTTTTTACGTATAACAGGTGATTTCTTTTTGATAACCTTACGTTCTATTGAATCAGAGTAGCTGAACTCTCCATCGACAAACTGAGAGATATTAGTCACGCTCAATCGTTCAGACATAATCGCTGCAGATTTAGCTGTTTTACGAGTAAAATCTCGATAATCTTCAGCAAAACCATGGCTAGATATACATTGCGCTAAATCTAATATCAATGCATTAGCCTTACCCTTTGATGCGCGTAAACAACGACCAATAATTTGTAAATACAATCTTAATATTTTGGTAGGTCGCGCTAAAACAACACAATCCGTTGTCGGGTCATCAAATCCTATGGTAAGCATAGACATATTGATGATTAACCTAACTTCGTTTGATTTATATCTACGAATACTTTCATCATTAGCATCCGCCGCTCTTTGAGAGTGAACAATTTCATGTTCAATACCAAGTAAACCAAAAGCCTCAGATAGCGACTCTACATGTTTGATAGAGTTAGCAAACAGCATAACTTTACGACCATGAGAAAGTGCATCATCAATGGTTTGCTGCGCAACTAAAGAGCAATGTTCCAGTAATATACAATCTAAACCAGAAACACTAAAGTCACCTCGGTACATCTTAACCGTACTGTAATCTATCTCTTGAGATAAGCTAGGCACTTTGTAAACCGGTTTAGCTAATTCACCTAATTCAATCAGATCTTTAGTCGTTGTTTCTTCAATCAACTTCATCGACTTATCAATATAGACGCCAAGTCTATCAATAGGTGTAGCAGTAAGGCCTATAATCGTGTCTGGAGATAGCTCTTCACGCATAGCAATATAAACGCCGCCCATGCAGCCTACATGATATTCATCTCGCAGTAGTACATCACATTTTATATTTAGGTGCTTTCTTCTAGCAAATGATTGCTCCATAATCAGCGTCACATCACCGCCAGCTATATACTTGTAGCCTGATTTAACAACACTAACAGTCAGGCCATTAATGGTAAGCGTGTTTAATAATTGCGGGATTAATGCAGCATTACGTAGACTTACGACGATATTTTTATCCGACATTGCTTGGCACAATTTGAGTATACAGATACTCTTACCACCACCTGTAGGCAGTGCGATAATACAGTTTTCTCCTGCGCTAATCGCCTTATTTACGCTGTTTGTTTGATACTCTTTTTCTAATATCTGCATGCCATACTACTCGGGCTTGTTTCTAGTCTTGGTCTTATTAAACCACTGAATTATATAATTATTCCACTTAAATATGGTCGTTTCAGGAAGTCTGAGCGATTCATAATCAAGGCATATTTTTTATTAAGGGTCATTCCCTTAAAAACAAATGTAACGACGAGTATGATTTACTCAGCCTTCCCCAAAGGGCTGGTTTAGAAACACTTTATGCTGCGTCATTGATTTCGACAGTAACGCTACATCGATATAGCTTATTAGAGAATGCAGGAGCACATCCTCCTGAATAACTATTCTCTTCTATCAATGCCTTGCCTAAAGGCGTTTCTAATTACAGCTAAATTATGCATCTTCAAGTGGAACGGGTATACATCTACGCTTTTACAACACAAATCCTCTACAATAAGACTTATATTAGCTGCAACACAAGTCCCATAGAAAAGGGGGTACCATTATATACTGAAATGGCAACAATATGCAGAATTCCACGATTCATTTAAAAAAAACAGATTAATGCTGTATTTAGATATTTTTTGTGGACATAACGTCGCAGCGAACCCTGCTCAATAAAAAAGCAGAGTTCGCTACCAGAATAACATATTCAAAGTTAACATATTCAAAGTTAACAACAGGTCTTTAACTTAAGAATTAACGAGATACTAACCGTTAATTTGTTATATGACTGAGCAACCTTTCAGCATCAATACCGTATTAACGCCAGTTTTTACGTTGCTAAAATAGCTTGCAGTTTTTGAACTATCGAAGTTACTACTATCAATACCTATCATCCCAGTAATTTGTTCTAATGCTAGAAATGAGTTTTTGTCTTGATCATAAGCGTCAAAAGCTGTTGCTATTTTTTCGCAAGTAAACATATCCGCCATACCGTTTTCAGTAGCACTTTTTATCGCATTACTTGTCTGACAGCCAACTAATAACACTGTGCTTAGCGCAATAATACTGGTACTAATTGTTTTAATCATTTTATGACGCCACTATAGGTAATAAGGTAATTTCAACACGACGATTAATCTCACGTCCTTGCGCTGTTTGATTGTTTGCTATGGGTTGTACTTCACCAAAGCCTACTATTTCAAGACGTTCGTTCATAACCTTTTGTCCACGTAAATATTGAGCTACCGAGCTCGCACGGTTTTCAGATAACTTTTGGTTATACTGGGCAGAGCCACTAGAATCGGTATGTCCAGCAACTACCACCAGTGTTTTGTTAAATTCTTCAATAACTAAAGCAACAGAATTTAACACACCAGTAAAATTACTATTGATGTCCGCGCTGTTACTTGCAAAGGTAATATTACCAGGCATGATCAAGTTGATTTTGTCACCGTCGCGTTGAATACTTACGCCACTATCACGTAACTGCTTACGTAATTTTGCTTCTTGAGAGTCCATATAAAAACCAATACCACCACCAATAGCGGCACCACCTGCTCCAGCGGCCAAAATACGTTTATTACGTGTATTACTGTCTTCATCTTTATTTTTGATATAGGCAACAACAGCCGCTAGGCTAGCACCCGTTGTAGCACCAATAGCTGTTTTACTTGTTTTGCTGTCACCTGTATAAGGGTCAAATGTTGAACAAGCTTGTAATAATAAAAGGGCTGAAGCGCTAGTGATAAATTTTTTCATTGAAGTTCCTGTATTAGTCTTATAACAACGTCTAAGAAGCCGAGGCTATTAATAAATTACTTTATGAGGTTATTGCAGCGAATACTTTCTAATATGAATTAAAGAGATAATAAACCCCGATGAGTAGTCGGCTTTTAAGATAGTACTAAAACGCACTAATCTAAGCTTAGTTAATTTTATACTTAATAAGTATTACATTCAAGTTTACCCCGATGATAACTCTAGTAAATTATTATCATATCGATCATTTGTTAATAAATTTTTACTGGTGATACATGGCTATATTCAAAGCTTGGCCGTTTATTTTATCTATGTCGTCGCAGTGGCAACGATCCCTAAAGGGCGTTACATCGATTAACTACCGATAACGATTGAACTCATAAGCTGTTAGTCTTAACATTCCACTTATAAGTTCACTGTCTATTTAAAAAATAGTCACTTGAACAATGCCTAGTTAAACAAGGTCTAATTAAACAAGGTCTA
>JBKEHN010000071.1:0-14581 GCA_046710905.1 Colwellia sp. | reverse complement strand
TAACTGCTATAACATGTACTTATGATAGTTAATTATCATTGTATGATGATTAAGTGATCACGTCAGGCTTTTCTCTACCGGTAAAGCGTTTAATACCTGCCAAGGTATCGGCTACTTGAATTAATTCGCTTAACGCTTCTTGGGTATCTTGCTCTAATAGTTCAGCATTATTTTGGTAACAATCAAGATATACCCTTAACGTTGCTCCTTGTGTACCAGTACCTGAAAGCCTAAAGACAATACGCCCACCATTGTTTAAGTAAACTCGAACACCTTGCGCAGTAGTTTTACTGTTATCGACGGGATCAATATATTGAAAATCATCCGCAGATTCTATGGTAAGTCCGGCACTGTTACTATCCAAAAAAGTCTGACCAGGTAATGAAGGTATTTTTTCTTTTAATTGGCGGATCATCTCTTGTGCGTCAGCACTGTCTACTGCTTCGTAATCATGGCGGGTAAAGTAATCACGACCATACTTCGCCCAATGATTTCTGACAATATCACTGACAGGCTGTTTTTTTATAGCAATTAAGTTAAGCCAAAATAATACTGCCCATAAACCATCTTTTTCTCTGACATGATCAGAGCCAGTACCAAAGCTTTCTTCACCACATAAGGTGATTTTTCCCGCATCTAATAAATTACCAAAAAACTTCCAGCCAGTCGGTGTTTCATAACAGGGTATATTCATTGCTGTCGCTACCCGATCTACCGCTCTACTTGTCGGCATTGAACGCGCAACACCTGAAATTCCCTTTGAATAAGCGGGAATACAATCAGCATTAGCCGTTAATATTGCTAAACTATCACAAGGATTGATGTAAAAGTTTTTGCCTAACACCATATTTCGATCGCCATCACCATCTGAAGCGGCACCAAAATCAAGGGCATCATCTCCGTGTAATAAATTAACGAGCTCATGGGCATGGACTAAATTGGGGTCTGGGTGTCCACCACCAAAATCGGTTAATGGAATACCATTAATTACCGTACCTGCAGCCGCACCTAATCGTCGTTCGAGGATCTCTTTTGCATAAGGGCCATTAACCGCATGCATGGCATCAAAACATAATCGAAAATCATCTTGTTTGAACAGACTCCTCATCGCATCAAAGTCAAACATTGATTCCATCAAATCAGCATAATCAATAACGGGATCAATAATGTCAATTTGAGTCTGCGCTATCTGCACGCTAGCTAATTGGTCAAGTTCAACATCTTCTGCATCAATAGTTTGATAGTGGGTAATAGACAATGTTTGCTGGAAAATTTCATCCGTCAATTTTTCTGGCGCTGGTCCGCCATTTTCACCATTAAATTTAATACCAAAATCTTCGTCTGGTCCTCCTGGGTTATGACTGGCCGATAAAATAATACCACCACAGGTTTGATGCTTTCTAATCACACAAGAAGCTGCTGGTGTCGATAAAATTCCGCCCTTACCGACCAATATACGAGAAAAACCGTTAGCAATTGCCATTCGAATGATAACTTGTATCGCTTCGCGATTATAAAAACGTCCATCGCCACCTAATACCAACGATTTACCAGCACAGGGAGCAATGGTATTAAAAACAGCTTGAACAAAGTTTTCTAAATAGCCCACTTGTTGAAATTGGGTAACTTTTTTACGTAAACCAGAAGTCCCTGGTTTTTGATCATCAAATGCTTGGGTTTTAACGTCTTTATTAGTGTTTTTTTTCATCATTTATCCTTAAAAATAATTATTATTTATCGCTAATAATTAGTGATTATCCTGCCATTCAAAAATCATGGTCGCTAGTGGTGGAATAGCTAATGACAGTTGATTAGGTTGACCAGCATAAGGTTTATTTTGTGAGCTAACACCACCGCTATTACCAACATTACTTCCACCATACTTGACGCTGTCAGTATTTAAACACTCTCGGTAATAACCAGGTAAAGGCACACCGACACAATAATTATCGTAACGGGTAGGCGTAAGATTAACGACAACTAAAGCAGGAGCAGTGCCTGCTCGTCCTCTACGTAAATAGATTAAAATAGATTGTTCACTATTTTGTGAGTCTAACCACTCAAAACCGTTGCTGTCACAGTCCATTTCATACAAAGCTGGAATGTTACGATAAGTATGATTAAGATCTTTTATCAAGTCTTGAACACCTTTATGGCTATCGCTTGCCAGTAAATGCCAATCTAAACTTTGATCGTGATTCCACTCATTACGTTGAGCAAATTCACAGCCCATAAAGAGCAATTTTTTACCAGGATGCGTCCACATAAAACCGTAATACGCACGTAAGTTAGCAAATTTTTGCCAATCATCGCCCGGCATTTTATTAAGCATTGAACCTTTACCATGCACAACTTCATCATGACTGATGGGTAAAACAAAATTTTCACTAAAGCTATATACCAAGCCGAATGTCATTTCGCTGTGATGATGTTGACGATGGATAGGATCACGCTCCATATATTTCAAGGTGTCATTCATCCAGCCCATGTTCCATTTGAAGCCAAAGCCTAAACCTCCGCTATCTACTGGTTTCGAAACCCCAGGCCAAGCAGTTGATTCTTCTGCAATCATCATCACACCTGGATGTTTTAAATAGGCACGGCTATTAACTTGCTGCAATAATTCGATAGCCTCTAAATTTTCTCTTCCGCCATGAATATTAGGAAGCCACTCTCCGGCTTCTCGGCTGTAATCTAAGTACAACATTGAGGCAACGGCATCAACACGTAAGCCATCAATATGGAATTGATCGAGCCAGTAAATGGCATTACTGATCAAATAACTTTTTACTTCTGCACGGCCATAGTTATAAATAAGTGTTTGCCAATCGGGGTGAAAACCTTTACGTAAATCTTCGTGTTCATACAAGCATGAGCCATCAAATTTTCCCGTGCCATGTTCATCGGTAGGAAAATGCCCAGGGACCCAATCGAGCAATAAGCCAAGTCCTGCTTTATGGCAACAATCAACAAAATATTTAAAATCATCGCTGCTACCAAAGCGTGAAGTAGGCGCAAACAAACCTATTGGTTGATAACCCCAAGAGCCGTCAAAAGGATATTCACTAACGGGCATGAGTTGAAGATGGGTAAAGCCCATTGCTACTGTATACGGTATCAATTGCTCCGCTAATTCACGGTAGGTTAAATAACTCGGGGAATGCTCTTTTGAAGAGTTATGCGCTCCATTTCTTTTCCATGAGCCTAATTGTACTTCGTAAATAGATACCGCACCTTGATAATGATTTGATGAAGTCGCTCGTTCACTCATCCACTCGCCATCTTGCCATTGGTAGTCACTACTCTTAACTATTTTTGTCGCAGTTCCTGGTGAATTTTGCATTTCAAATGCGTACGGATCTGCTTTTAATGGTTGAATATATCCATTTTTATCAGCTATTTCGTATTTATAACTCGCCTGAGCAACAATGTTAGGGATAAAAATTTCCCAAACACCAGCCGCTGGATGTTTGCGCATGACATGGCGTCTCCCATCCCAAAAGTTAAAATCACTCACTACTGATACACGCGTAGCATCGGGGGCCCATAAAACAAAATGAACACCTTTAACATTATCGACTAAACGCTCGTGGGCGCCCATCCATTGGTAGGTTTGTTCGTGAGTACCTTCACAAAAGAGGTAAAGATCATCCAAATTTATCATGGATGGGTATCTATATGGATCTTCTATAACGACTATATCGCTTTTATAAGAAACACGTAAACGATAGCTAAAAGCATTACGTCGACGTCCTAGTTTACTTTCAAAAAGACCAGCTTGATCAACACAATCAAGTACCGCGACTAATTTATTATTTTTACTATCGATAACCTCGACACTGAGAGCTTCGGGTAAAAAGACTCGAACAACTAACCCACTCTCAGTTGGGTGCTTATGCATCCCCAATACTGAAAAAACATCTTGATGTTTCGCATTAATAATTGCTAAAACGTCTTCATTAGCTAACAAGCTTGTTGCTTGGTTATTCATTATATTTTCCTAGTATATCGTTCAAATGGCCTAGTACTTGAAATAATACGCGCCCTATTAAAGTGAATCAATACTGAGCTAAGCAAGCTAACTACCTAGGTACTGAGATTAGCCTACTGGCTAAATAGTACTGATGTTGTTAGCGCTTATTTATTTTTTGCTTTAAAAGCAGAGATCATATCTAGTGTTACTAAAACCACACCTTTACTCGTAACCCTAAAACCATTAGCACGGTCATCGTCATGATTTATACCGATCTCCATGCCCTCAGGAATAACACAACCTCGGTCAATGATGGCTTTTTTAATTTTACAGCCTCGATTTATAATTGCCGCCGGTAATATTACCGATTCGTCAATGTCACAAAAAGAATTAACCCTAACTTTTGAGAATAACAATGAACGTTTTACCGTAGAGCCCGAAACAACTACGCCACCAGATACCGTAGAATCAATCGCTATGCCACGTCGTTCTTCTTGGTCAAATACAAATTTTGCCGGTGCTGTTTGTTCCTGATAAGTCCAAATAGGCCAATTTTCATCGTACATATTAAGTTGCGGCTCAGGGTCAACTAATTCCATATTAGCTTCCCAGAACGAGTCTAACGTACCAACATCGCGCCAATACGGTTGTTTATCACTATCGGGATCTTTAAATGGAAAGGCAAAAACGCGATGAGATTCAATGATACCCGGAATGATATCATTAGCAAAATCACCACTTGAGCCTTCTTTAGCAGCGTCTTTTTCTAATTGCTCAAACAAAAATTCGGTATTAAAAACATAATTTCCCATTGAAGCTAAAGTAATACCGGGTTTACCTGGTACTTCTGAGGGATTTTCTGGTTTTTCATCAAAACGGCAAACACGGCTTTGTTCATCAACGGTCATAACACCAAAAGAGCCCGCAGCCTCCTCAGTAGGTACTTCAATACAACAAACTGTCATGTCAGCTTCATTAGCTAGATGTTTTGCCAGCAGAGGACCATAATCCATTCGGTAGACATGATCACCAGATAAAATCATCACATATTTAGGTAACTCATGTCTGATAATATCGATATTTTGAAAAACCGCATTTGCCGTCCCCAAATACCAACCTTCACCTTTTTGCTGCGATGCTGGCAGTATTTCAATAGACTCACCTAATTCTTTTTTGAAATGTCCCCAACCACGGTTTACATGACGTATAAGAGAGTGCGACTTATATTGGGTAGCAATACCTATCCGTCGGATACCTGAGTTAATACAGTTTGATAAAGGAAAATCAATGATCCTAAACTTACCACCAAAAAAAGTTGCCGGTTTTGCTCTTCTGTCCGTTAATTCAAATAATCGTGAACCTCGCCCACCCGCTAACACAAGTGCATAGGTATCTTTTGTTAAACTACTGATTCTTCTTTCTTCATACTTGGGCATAATGCCTCCTTTACAAATATTAATTAACGTACAATAAAAGTTTATTTTCTTTACCTTTAATTCAGATTATTTAACTTTACATCATAAAACTAAAGTTTCCAGATCTGATCTCGATACTGCCTAATCGTATGGTCGCTTGAAAAAACACCACTAGCCGCTGTGTTTAAAATACTCATTTTAGTCCACAAAGTTTGATCTTTATACGCTTTATCAACGCTACGCTGTGCGTTAAAATAACTATCAAAATCATATGCAGTTAACCACATATCATGTGAGTCACGAATAGTATTAATGATTGAATCGAAAATACCCGGCTCGAATAAATTAAAGTGACCACTTTCTAATAAGTGCATTACCGCTGATAACACCTCAGAATTAGCAATAATCTCATTTGGTTGGTAGTTTTCAAGAATAGACGGAATTTCATCAGCTTGAGCACCGAATAGGAAAAAGTTTTGCGCTCCAACCGCATCTCTAATCTCTATATTTGCACCATCTAAAGTACCTATAGTTAGCGCACCGTTCATCATAAACTTCATGTTTCCGGTACCAGAGGCTTCTTTACCCGCTGTAGATATTTGCTCAGACAAATCAGTCGCGGGACAAATAACTTCCATCGCCGAGACATTGTAATTAGGAATAAAAGCGACCTTGAGATATTTAGACGCTTTTGGGTCTAAATTAATGGTATCTGCTACATTATTAATTAATTTAATAATCTCTTTCGCCATCACATAGCCAGGAGCTGCCTTTCCACCAATGAGCACACAGCGTGGTGTAATGTTAGCGGTATCACCTTTTCTAATTCGGTCATATAAACCAATGACATGTAAAATATTAAGTAACTGACGTTTGTATTCATGAATACGTTTAACTTGTACATCAAACATCATATCAACGTCAAACTTCACGCCAGTTGCACGTTCAACATAGTCTACTAAAATAGCTTTATTTGCTTTTTTACTGTCTTGCCATTGTTTTTGAAAAGTCTTTTCTTCAGCAAATTTACGCAATGAAGATACCTCTGAAAAATCAGCAACCCATGATTTCTCAATTTTACTCGAGATGAGTTTAGCAAGACTTGTGTTACAATGTGATAACCAACGACGAGGGGTAACACCATTCGTTTTATTATTGAATTTTTCAGGCCATAATTGATAAAAATCGTTAAATAGCCCAGCTTTTAACAGTTTGGTATGTAAGGCAGCAACACCATTAACAGAGTAACTTCCGACAATAGCTAAATGCGCCATTCTCACTTGTGGTTCATGTCCCTCTTCAATTAATGACAAGGCTCGTTGTTTTTCAGAATCACCCGGCCAGGCGACCGCTATCTGGAGTAAAAAGCGTGCGTTTATTTCATAAATAATTTCTAAAATACGTGGTAATAGGTTTTCAAATAATCTAACTGGCCACTTTTCTAGCGCTTCGGGTAATAAGGTATGGTTGGTATAAGCCATAGTTTTTGAGGTGATATTCCACGCGTCATCCCACGCAATAGCATAATCATCCATTAGAATACGCATCAATTCAGCAACTGCGATACTCGGGTGCGTGTCGTTTAATTGAAAACTATTCAGTTCAACAAACTTGTCGAAATCATTACCCTCATTTTCAACGTAACTATTGATGGTATCTTGCAAAGAGGCTGAAGATAAAAAGTATTGTTGACGTAGGCGAAGTTCTTTACCATTCTCACTGCTATCGTTTGGATACAACACCATCGTAATTTGCTCGGCGAGGTTTTTTCTAGCAACCGATTCGGTATAACTACCGGCGTTAAATTCATCAAGATCAAATTCATCTGTCGCTTCAGATTTCCATAACCTTAAGGTGTTAACGATACCATTTTGATAACCAGGAATTGGCATATCGTAGGGTACAGCAAGCACATCATGGGTATTATTCCATTGTCGGTATTGCTGCCCACTTCGCTTAGTGATCACGTCTACCTGACCAAAAAATTTAACTCTAATGGCTTTTTCTGGGGCGGCTATTTCCCAAGGGTTGCCATTACGTAACCAATTATCTGGGTGTTCAACTTGATTTCCGTTTTTAATTTGTTGATTAAACATACCGTATTCGTAACGAATGCCATAACCAATAACAGGCAAAGATAAACTTGCACAGCTATCTAAAAAACATGCTGCTAAACGACCTAAACCACCGTTACCTAAACCGGCGTCATGCTCTGATTGTTCTACATCTTCTAAATCACAACAATAGCCTTTAAGTGCTTCGCGAACAGTGTCATCTAAATCTAAATTCAAAATGGCATTATTAAGAGTTCGTCCCATTAAAAACTCTAAGGAAATATAACCAACACGGCGTTGATGACCTCTAGAAGCACGTGTTTTTCTCCATTGGTCAACTAAACGATCACGAATGGTGATGGCAAGTGCGTTATAAAGATATAAGTGCGAGGCTTGAATCTTGTCACGACCTAATGAAAAGTGAAAATGTCGGGCTAAATCTTCTCCAAAAGTATCTTCATTCATTAAAACACTACTATCAGATGTAGTGATTTCACAAAGGGGGGCTGGTTTATTCATTAATCGATTAATCCTATGCTTGTATCAATAATTAGTTATAAACGATCGTTTAATAAAACAATCGTTGAAAAGGGCGCCATGGTAACTATTCGTTCTGCTGGAATAAGGCGTACTTCGGTTTGCTCGACACTCGCAGTGGTATCGATTATCACCTGCCAATGCGCTATGGCATCTATCTCAGGTAATTGAAATGCTATTGGCTCTTTTCCTGCGTGAAAAAGGCATAAAAGTACCGGTGTGGAAGGCTCTTTTTCTTGTATCAAATACCCTAATGTCGACGCATGATGACAATGCCAATCCTCCTTTCTCATGGCGTAGCCTGACGAATGGAACCAAGTAATATTGACCGCAGCCTCTTTATCATCATTATGAATAAAACGGTCATGGGCAAACATCGGATAACGTTTTCTTAATTGCGTTAAACTAGTAAAAAAAGCTTTTAATTCATCGGCGTGTAAAGCATTATCATCCCAATCTAACCAATTTATTTCATTATCTTGACAATAAGCATTATTGTTACCTTTTTGACTGCGCCCTATCTCATCACCGGCAAGTAACATAGGTACGCCTTGTGAAAGCATTAGCGTTGCTAACATATTTTTTATTTGTCGTAATCGCAGCGCTACAATGTCTTTATCGCTTGTTTCACCTTCAACACCATGATTATGTGCAAAGTTATCCGAATGACCATCACGATTATTTTCGCCATTAGCTTCGTTATGGCGGTCTTGATAACTCACTAAATCATGTAAGGTATTTCCATCGTGACTACAAAGAAAGTTGATACTGGCAAAAGGCTGACGACCACTGTGCTCAAAAATATCACTTGAGCCATGAATTCTTCGTGCAAATTCAGGTAAAATTCCTTGATCACCTCGCCAATAACGTCTGATGGTATCGCGATAGCGATCGTTCCATTCAGACCAAGGTGATGGAAATCCACCTAATTGGTAGCCACCAGGGCCGATATCCCAAGGCTCAGCAATAACTTTGACACTATTAAGTACCGGGTCTTGTAAAATAGCATCTAAAAAACCGTTACTCTTATCAAACCCATGTACTTCACGACCTAAAATGGTGGCTAAATCAAACCTAAAACCATCGACACCCATCACTTGGACCCAGTAGCGTAAACTGTCCATAACCATTTGCAATACACGAGGGTGACTAATATTTAAGGTGTTTCCACAGCCAGTATCATTGATATAATAACGCGGCTCAGTAGGATTTAAACGGTAATAAGAATAGTTGTCTATGCCTCTAAAACTTAACGTAGGTCCTAACCAATTTCCTTCGCAGGTGTGGTTGTAAACCACATCAATGAGTACTTCAAAACCGGCTTGATGAAGTTCATCAACCATACGTTGAAAATCTTTTATTTGATGCTGATTTAAGTAATCTTTATGAGGAACAAAAAAGGCAAGAGAATTATAACCCCAATAATTAGAGAGGTTTTTATCTGCTAAAAACTGTTCGGAGATGAATTGCTGAACCGGTAGCAACTCTATAGTAGTAATGCCCATAGCGCGATAATGAGCAATCATCGAAGCATGACTTAATCCTAAAAAAGAACCACGTAGGTGTTTAGGCACTTTTGGGTTAAGTTGAGTTAAACCTTTAACGTGGCCTTCGTAAATAACCGTGTTTTTCCAAGCAATTGGCTTTCTTGGTAAAAGAGGAGCAGATGGCTCCATCACAACCGCTTTAAACATTATATCGGCATTATCTCTATCATCAAATGATAAGTCTTGTTTAGGATCATTTACGTCATAAGCGAAGTGACGATCTGACCATGAAAAGCTGCCTGCTAATGCCTTTGCATAAGGGTCTAACAATAACTTATGATGATTAAAACGATGACCAAGTTCAGGACTATAAGATCCATAAACCCGATAACCATACACTAAACCTGCTTTAGCTCCTTTGAGAAAGCCATGCCAAATATTATGTTCACACTGTGGTAAAACAAAGCGTTGCAACTCTTGGCGACCGTGCTCGTCAAAAATACACAGCGCTATTTTTTCTGCATGCGCCGAAAAGATAGCAAAATTAACACCTGTCTCATCAACAGTTGCACCTAATGGATAGACTTTTCCTGGCTCTATTCGATATTGTTCCATGGTTCTCCAATAACTATGGGTTAGTAGCAATCAATGGTTGATTGTTACTTGGTTGAAAACAAAATACTGGAAGCGCTTTCAACCAAGGTAAACTATTAGAAAATAAACCGCAATAAAATAATAGTATGTAAATTATCAATCGTTTAAAGGCTAGTATTTACTACACTATTTTCACCACCAAATTCATTAGCTAGGTATTGATCCGCTTTATAATCATTTTCCCACTCGGAATTATTTAAGAGGTAGCGAAAGTGAAATGTTTCGCCTTTAGGTAGCCTGAGCTTGGTTTTAAAACTCTTTGTTTTTTTATTAAACTTCATTTCAATGGCTTGCCAGTCGTTAAAATCACCTACCAACATTACTGTTGTTACGTCGTTTCGATTAAACTCAAAGGTCACTTCCGCTTCATCTTTGGTCTTAAAAAATTTCTTTGTTAGCATTGTTATTCTCCATTAATCATGTACTAATCAACTTTAGATTACTGATTTTGCTTTATTTCAGGGCAAAATATTACAATATTGCTCCAGTAATGTGCGTTTACGTTTTAAAATAGTCATTTTTTGTTACGATGTGATGAAATAGCATAAATCAAGCCGGATATAAAAAATCGATGTCAGTAAGTAATAATAATCTTCGATTGAATGACCACCTCACTAATGTTGTAAAAAAACAACGTACTGGGATTTTAGATAGAAAAAAGTAGGTATTAAAACTTTATATGCTTTAATAATAACCTAAAAATTGATATAATTACAACTAAATGTAATTTTATTACACAACTAAAAAGGGATATTAATGAATCTCATTAAGCAGTTAGCCGAATTGGTGGGTTTTCACTCAAGCTACAGGGGAGTGTTTGGCGATAAAGTGATCGCTAAAGACCAAGCAAGACGCGTATTATTAGCCGCAATGGGCTTCGACTTAGATGACGAATCGTTAACTCAAGCCATTACGCTATTAAATCAAAAGCAATGGTTAAATATATTACCCGCCGTTCATATTGTTAAACTTGAAGAACAGCAACAAGATATAAAAATTAGTTTACCAAGGACAGAAAGTTTATTACTACATTGGAAGATTACTCCTGACTTAGAGAATAAATATGAAGATGGGTTAGACAATGAAATTGCCGGATCTGTCGAGATAAATAGCCTACAACTCATTGACGAGATAGATATTGACCAAACACATTATTATCAATATTTATTACCCTTACCGTTACTAGAACAAGGGTATTATCAACTGAATATCAGCACCGATAAGATTCAGGCCAACTGCCCACTGATTAGCACACCAAAAATGTGCTATAGCCCTCAAAAATCTTCAGTTAATAAAATGTGGGGGTTTACCGCACAGTTATATTCTTTACGTAGTAACAGTAATTGGGGCATGGGTGACTTTACCGATTTATACAAGCTTGTTGAAACATCGGTAACACAGCAGGCATCAACAATAGGGTTAAACCCACTGCACCCGCTTTATCAGCAAAATCCTGCCCATAGAAGTCCTTATTCACCATCAAGCCGTTGTTTTTTAAATGTTCTTTATATCGATATAACTAAAATAGCTAACTTTGAAAGTTGTGAATTGGCAAAAAATAAAGTTTATAGCGAAATTTTTCAACAAAGTATTGTCGTTGCCAAAGCAAGTGAATTAGTTGACTACCCAGCAGTCGCTAAACTCAAATATGAAATTACCGAAATATTATTTAAAGATTTTGATGAGAATAGAAAAAATTTATACCCATTAATGTCAGCTGAGTTTAACGATTTCAAACAAAAACATGGGAATGACTTGCATCTTTTTGCCACGTTTGACGCATTAAATGAACATTTTAATTTAGCAAGTGACAATGTTTATGGTTGGTCTGATTGGCCGATAAAATTTCAAGACCCCAATAGTGCTGACGTATATCAATTTCAACTATCTCACGACACACGTATCGACTATTTTTGCTTCTTGCAATGGATAGCACACACACAATTAAAAAACGTGACTCAATGCGCCAAAGATAAAGGCATGGCTATTGGTCTATACCTCGATTTAGCTGTTGGCTGCGATGGCTCTGGCGTTGACGTATGGTCAGACAAAGCACTTTATGTAGCTGGTGCATCTATCGGCGCACCACCCGATGGTATGAATCCACTGGGACAAAACTGGGGATTAACGCCTATCAACCCTATTGTATTACAAGAACAAGGCTACCAACCCTTAGTCAAGGCGCTTCGTAGTAGTATGCAATATGCCGGTGCTTTACGTATTGATCATATACTAGGCTTAATGCGCCAGTATTGGGTAGCACCGGGTATGGAAGCCGATGAAGGCGTTTATATTAGTTTTCCTTTCGATGATATTTTAAGAATTATTGCCCTCGAATCTAGTCGTAATAACTGTATTGTCATAGGAGAAGACTTAGGTAATGTACCCGAGGGATTTAGTGAGACTATTCAAAACTCTGGACTTTTATCATTCAAAGTTATGTTTTTTGAGCGATGGGAATCAGGCTTATTTAAGCGACCAGAAAACTTTCCTGTTCAATCAATTTCAACTATTGCCACGCATGATACCGCAACGTTATCTGGCTGGTGGCAAGGGCGAGATTTAGTATGGCGTGAACAACTTAACCTTTATCCTAATGAAGAAGCTGGTCATGCAGATAGAAGCTCACGCGCCGGTGAGCGACAAAACCTTATTGCTGCGTTAGAAGATTTGAAAGTGATAGACATAAGCAAAGCGCCACAACAACAGCCTGCCTTGATGAATACTGAACTCAGTGTTGCGGTACAAAAATATTTGGCTACTTCGTCTAGCCATATACAGCTCATTCCATTAGAAGACGCCCTAGAAATACCAGAACAAGTAAATATTCCTGGCACTATTGATCAGCACCCTAATTGGCTCCAAAAATTACCGATTATGTTAGAAGATTTTTGGCAAGTAAACTCGGTACAGGAAATTGTTCAAGCAATGAAAAAGGCGAGACCTAATTAGCTAAAACACTGTACTTATATAAGAATGAATATTGTTTCTATTCAATAGGTTAAATGCTCTTTGTGATGAGGAGCATAAGTTAATGTATATATCTGAAGGTTATTAGAAAAACCTACTCGCTAGCTTATTCAAGTTATGCACTTATTATTTGAATATAAGCTTACTGTTTAATTAGCAGTATTACTTATAAACTACAAAGCTAGTGAAATACCATCATATTTTTGCAGACAAAGTTAAGAACCTTGTCTGCAAAAAAGTCATCTAAGCTTAGTTTAGTTTACTATAGATTCTCTAGCCATTTTTTAGCTAACCCTATATTAACCATAGCTTTAAGTTTCCACAGCGCCATAGTATCACCGTCTTCAAGTATTTCTTCGCCGCAACGAGGATCAGAACGCTGAAGTGCGCCAGTCATTTTATGGTCGATTGGGATAGGCTCACAACCGTGGTCAGATTCACAGATGAAGTCCCAAGGCTCTCTTGCCGGCACATGGCAAGAAAAACAGTTGCCATCAAATCGATTCACCACATCAACAAAGCCACGTTTGGCAATGGTAGACCCGTTATCATCTACTTTTAACTCAAAAAATTCCCAATCGCCTGTTGCTGGAAAAGTACCAGATTTTCGCTTAACCATCACCTCAGTAGGCACAAGTTGTACAACAGAGCCAAACGGATAAATCGCGCCCTCGGGATCATTCGCAGCAGCCAAAGTCCCCTTAATGTCTCCCGTTAAATTGCTTACGTAAAAATGTCTAACTGGTGTCATTTCGCGTATACAACTAAAGCTACTTTCATCAATTATCAAGGCGGCTGATACATTGTCATTGTCTGTTTGCTTTTCAGTAGCGTATACCAGTATGCTACTGCTCAAAGTAATACCCAAACCGATGACCAAAAATGCGACCATTTTACTTATCAGTAATAGTGTTTTCATAAGACCCCTTCGTTAGTAAATTTATTTAATTAATCTGTTTTATTTCTTTTTAAAAGTTAAGTTTGTAAACGTTACACTTTAAAAAGAGAAGTCATTGCTGTCGATTATCATTATGGTATCAATACCATTTTCTATGCAGGCAGTATGCCCTTTAGCTGTTAGTAATATTCGCTAAAAATAAAATTTAGCGGTATTAATTTTAGCTTTACAGCAAGTACTAGCAAGCGATTTTTTGGTTGATTTTACGTAACTTTAGCCATCTTAGCCGAGAAATAAGCGATAGTTACATAACCTGCATACATAAGATAATCAACTCATGCAGCACTAATTTCATCAAGATTTTTCATTGCCTTAGCGCCAATTGAAACGCTTATTTCATGCTGTTTTTTTTGGTAAACCATGATGGGGTGAATAAATTCAGTCATATCGACATTATCAAGTTTCAAAATAATTCATATAAACGGCGCTGATTAACTGAATATTTGACTAAATATTTTCATACAAACACCTTTTTATAATAAATATATTAAGCCAGCCATATTTATTAATCCAATGAATAATATTAATACCCT
>JBKEHN010000070.1:0-14589 GCA_046710905.1 Colwellia sp. | reverse complement strand
GGTAGCAAACAATAGCGAATGAAGGTGAAGTAATAATAGACCAGTAAACAATATGAAAAGTTAAATTTATAACAGAGTGTTTAATGTTGAGTACTCTGTTATGGCGCTATTTTTCGAACGGTAAACATAATTATATATAAGCTCAATCTCGCGTCATCTTTAAATATTTAAGCTTATTAATTTTAATGTTAAACTACTGAAAATTATCGTTATTTATTTTTATTTTTATCTTTATATTTAATAAAGATAATTATTCGCATGTAATAATAGCAATGATTTTATATCCCTCGTCTTCTGAATACGTATTCATCTTTTTTTGCATATCCATTTGTATGAATTTAGCGCAGTGTGAGTTTGTTATTAAAATAGCGAAGTATTAATACTACATTAGGAATAAAAATAAAAATGAATACTAAAGTAATAAAATCATTGTTAGCCACCAGTTTGGCATTAGGTATGTCGTTGCAAAGCCAAGCGGCTCCTCAACCAACCACATTTGTTCATTTATTTGAATGGCATTGGCAAGATATTGCACAAGAATGTGAAGACTTTTTAGGGCCTAAAGGTTATGCCGCAGTACAAGTCTCTCCACCGACTGAACACATACAAGGTGGTCAATGGTGGACGCGTTATCAACCTGTCAGTTATAAATTAGAGGGACGTGGTGGTAATCGTGCTCAGTTTATTGACATGGTTAACCGATGTAAGGCTGTTGATGTCGAAATTTATGTCGATGCACTACTTAATCATATGGCATCTGGTGACGGTGTTGGAGTTGCCGGTAGTCAGTATGGCTTTCGAAGCTTTACCAATTACTCTCCAACAGACTTTCATGATCCTTGTTCAATCAACGATTATGGCAACCGCTGGGAAGTACAAAACTGTGAGTTAGTTGGTTTAGCTGATTTGAATACAAGCGCTCCCTATGTTCAAGCAACTTTAGCCGGGTATTTAAATGACTTGTTGGATATCGGTGTTACTGGTTTCCGTTTTGATGCCTCTAAGCATATGGCTGTTGGTGATATTCAGGGCGTTTTATCAAAAGTAAATGGTACTCCGTTAGTTTTCCAAGAAGTTATTGATCAAGGCGGAGAGCCTATTAGTTCTAATGAGTACCTTAGTACTGGATTAGTCACTGAATTTAAATACAGTACACAATTAGGTAATGTTTTCAACGCTGGTACATTATCATCATTAAGTAGCTTTGGCGAAGCATGGGGCTTTTTACCAAGTAGCTCAGCTGTTGTATTTGTCGATAACCATGACAACCAACGCGGGCATGGTGGTGGTGGTAACGTAATTACTTTCGAAGATGGTCGCTTATATGATTTAGCTAACGTATTCATGTTAGCTTATCCTTATGGTTATCCTAAAGTTATGTCAAGTTATGATTTCGATGGTGACACAGAAGTTGGTGGTCCTAGTGTACCGGTACACAATAACGGTAATTTAGAATGTTTTGCCGAAGATTGGAAGTGTGAACATCGCTGGAGTTACATTGCTGGTGGTGTCGATTTTAGAAACAATACCGCAGATAACTGGAGTACCACTAATTGGTGGGATAATGGCAATAATCAAATAGCCTTTGGTCGTGGTAGTTCTGGTTATGTCGCTATCAATAAAGAAGACGCTAACTTAAACGCGACATTAAATACTGATATGGCCTCAGGTATTTATTGTAACGTATTAAAAGGTGAGTTATCTGCTGACGCTAAGTCATGTAGTGGTGAAACTATCACAGTCAACAATGGTGGTAGTATCAATGCCAGTGTTGGCGCATGGGATGCCTTTGCAATTCATCAAGGTGCCAAAATAGACACAATTATTGTTGAACCAGATAATTCAGATTGGAAACGTACCGTGATATTTATCCAAGCACAAACACAAAGTGGTCAAGATATGTTTGTCCGTGGCGGTATAGATCATGATTATGCTAACAACAACCTTGGCAGAAATTGTCAAACGTCTAATTTTGATTGTGCTATGCCAATCAGCCATAACAACCTCCTAAGTGTTACTACAACACCATGGAAGAGTAATGAAAATTATCTAGATTGGTATGGTAGTGAAGATGGCCAAAGTAATGAAGCTGAAGGTACTGCTCTAGATTGGACAACTAACGTATGGCCAACTAGTTGGGGTAATAAGCGAACTACGGCTGATGACGGTTACGGTGCAGACCCATTAAACATTTGGGGACAACATTACTGGATGTTAGATGTACAAATGGATTGTAGTAAAGCGGTTAATAATAAGTTTGAAGTTAAGGCTTACGTTAAAAATGGTCAAGGGTGGGAAGGGGATATCAGTCAAGCTAATGCTCCTTACACGTCAAATAACCATATCGCGGAATGTGGGCAGATTAACAAATTTGATTTCAATAGTAATAGCGTTGAAATTCGAAACTTCTAAATAATAGTTATCTACCTCAATGACTAAACAAAGGCTAGGAAGATAAAATTTCTAGCCTTTTTTATTTAGTTTTTATAGCTAAGTATTCTAGATAAAAGAGTAGTATAAGTTAATTTTTAAGGTTTTTTGGACAAGAGTTAGAAGGCAAGGCTCTTTGATTAAACGTGTCGTTATTTTTGTATCAAGCTCCTCACATGATGACAGTTACTATAAAAACCTACTATTTATGAATCCCCATGATGACTAACAATACCTTAAAGCTAGTCGCTGCTTTTTCTTGACTATTTGATAGTATTTATAGGGAAGATATCAGCTTTTATCGCTACACAGTAGGTAGCGTTGAACTAGAGAATAGTCAATTTCAGTAATAAGATATGTATAGTCTTAGTGTGAATACCCCGCCTTTAATAAAATACTATCACCAAATAAATCCTCGTTACGGTACAGGTACTATTGAGGTTAATATCTGTGATCGATTCAGTATCAACAAAGCAATTTCACCCATGGTGATTGAACTGTTTAATATGTATTTTAATACAGAAACGAATGCTAATTTAAGTCCTAGTCAATCAGCTGCAACATTAGTAGCAGCAACTCAACATATCATCAAGTAAATGCGTTTTGGGGAATAAAACCTTCTTAGTCACAGAGGTTTATTGTTAACGCCTAATCTAAAGTAGTTATTAGAAAGCCTATGTCCAGACAAGCTTTCAACATCAATACTGTTTAATTCCGTGCAACGGTTGGTTTGAATGGCGAATAGAAGAAGGTAAAAGTTAAATACTTATTTAGACATGCCGACAATATGTCTGTGTTTATCGCGGATGTATTGTTTCAGTATAAATTAACTGAAGTCGTTATGTTAACGATAAAACCTAACCTTAAGTGTGGCCAATACCACAAACGAATGCGCGCATTTATTACTGAAGAAGATAAAGACTAATAGTTTTAATCTTCGCCTCAAGACATTGAACCATTAATTCAGTATATGAATAATGCAATGATTTATGTTAAACGCAGTCATTAAGTTTCTGATTAACTATGTGCGCATTGTTGACCTTAGCTATTGGCTATTCCTAAAGTCAACTGAACGCTAAAAGCTGATATGTTTAGAATAATTTTAAATTCAAAACATTTCCATAAAACGATGATTAAAACTTATCATAAACAGGGGAAGTTAAAGCTATATAAAGGTCTTTAGTAATGGACAATTTTGAAGACAGTTTTTGCTTTTGTTATTTTTTTAGATACAATTACCTTATAAATCACCCTATATTTATTAATTTATCAAAAGGTTCGAAAACACACATGATCCATAACCATATTATCCCGAGTCTCACTGCTTTTCTTCTAATTGCAGGTACTTCAGCAACGTCTAATGCCGTAGCTAATGACAATGGAGTTCAAGCAATTGATTTCGTTGAAATATTTGAAAAGCTAGGTGGGAAACATCCAGGCTATAGAAAGGCACATGCTAAAGGTTTGTGTGTCTCAGGTACTTTTTTACCAGCACCCAATAAGCACTTCCAAGGTTCAGCATTGCTGTCCAACGGAGAGCTACCGGTATCTATGCGCTTCTCAGTAGGTGGCTCTAGTCCAACTAGTGATGAAAAAGCACCCGGTACTCGCGGTATGGGTATGCAAATTCAACTACCTAATGGCTCTCTTCATACTTTCACAGGCAATAACTTCCCAGTCTTTGCAGGTAAGGATCCAGAAACTTTTTATGGCTTTTTATCAACATTACTTCCTGATGAAAATGGAAAGTCTGACTCAGCCAAAACAATAGCATTTATTCAGCAGCACCCAAGCGTGCAAGCTAATGCTATGTGGAATCAAACAGCTAAAACACCAGCATCTTTTGCCAATACAGAATTTTTTGGTATTCACACGTTTTACTTTGAACAATCTAATGGACAGAAAACTAAATTTCGCTGGAACATTAAGCCGAGCTTAGGTGTAAAGACAATGGAAAAAGCAGAGGCTGCTAATAAGCCAACCGAGTTTTTAGCTGATACTTTTGCTCAACAACTTAAAAATGAAACTGTTGGTTTTACAATTATGGCAAGCTTAGGTGAAGTCGAAGATAGCGATATTGACCCATCACAACAGTGGCCTAGTGAACGTCCCCAAGTAGCTCTGGGAACAGTAACGGTTAAAACTAGTGGCGGGGATGCATGCAAAAATACTAACTTTGATCCTAATATTATGTCCGCTGGTTTTATGCCAAGCGCAGATCCAGTTTTAAAAATACGATCACAAGCTTATGCTATATCTTTTGGTAAAAGATTGAGCGGTCAATAAATAACTACCAAATATAATTATTTATGACATCTGTTTGCAATCAATGGGGTGTAGTATCCCATTAATAAATTACGGCTTTAACTCACTAATATAAAGTAATACTAGTGAGTTAAAGCCTCTATTAGTTGGCTTCCGCGGGATGAAAAAATCTCTCCTGGATTCATAGCGATCGGTTGTAATTTTAATTACTAGCGTTTTTAACTTTGAGTTTTATTAGCTTAAGTTGTATTTTTAAATCAAAAATAGTTTAAAAAGTAACGTAAAAGAGGTCATATGAATACAAGGTTATATTATCTCCACGATCCTATGTGCAGTTGGTGTTGGGGCTATCGCTTTGTATGGGATAAGTTGCAACAAAATTTGCCAACGTCGATTGTAGTAGAATATGTCGCTGGTGGTTTAGCGCCTGATTCAGATGAGCCTATGGCCATTTCTCAACAACGAATGATACAAAATCATTGGCGGACTATCGAGCAAAAATTAGGTACTGCGTTTAATCATGATTTTTGGCATGAGAATACGCCAAGACGTTCAACATATAATGCCTGTAGGGCTGCAATTGCAGCAGACAAGCAATCTTGTCAAAAACCTATGATTGATGCCATACAGCGGGCGTATTATTTACGGGCTTTAAATCCGTCAGACCTTACTGTGTTAATTGGCTTAGCAGAAGAGCTAAGCCAAGATAAATCACTTGGCTTAGATTTAGAGCAGTTTATTATCGATATTAGCGCTGTTGACACAGATAAAGAGTTAGCAAGGCAAATAGCTGTAGCTAGAAAATTAAGCCAGCTTGGCTTGCCTTCCTTGGTACTTAAACTAGATAGTAAATACCAACAAGTCCCTATTGATTATAGTGATTATGAGTTAACGCTAAACTATATAAAACAGAAGATGAGTTAGTCTTTTAAAGTTAGCATATAGCTTTTTATGAGCTAAATATTCAGGACTACATTTGCCACACATAACAAAGTTTATTGCTACTATATTTGGCAAAACTAAACAATCATTTCATCGCCTTGCTGTTTTATTTTAGTTTTATCTTTTGTTTCTAACTGTTTGACAAATAAATTACTGGCTTGTAAGCAAAACTGACTTGATATTTTACTAATAGCATTAGATTCGGCGTTAATAATAATGGCAAAACTATAGCTAATTCGGCTGAGTAACCTATATCGGCACGAAATCTGGCAACCCAAGCTGAATGGTAAATGATGGGATAGCCATTAAACTGATAAATACGCCAACCATAACCGTAATGTGTATCGGTTAAGTGATCACGCCAAAAGCGTCGACGTAAGTCTTTTTTCGTACTAATCCTAGGTATTGTTAATTCAGTCAATAAGGAAGAGGATAATACCTCGGGTTTATATCCTAAATTAGCAATTAACCATTTAGTTAAGTCGGTAATACTGGCGTAAAGCCCCCCAGAAGTAGCCACTTTATCAAAGTCAGGTGCTACCTTTACGGTACGCCATATGTACTTTTTAATTACGTTACCTTGAGAATATTTTTTCCTGTATTGATTTTTTCTAATAATATATGGTTTTTTGGTATTTTCTTGCGCTTTATAAACATCAATACCAAACGGTACGTGTCATATTGAGGGAAGTAAATACACATTCTTGTCATAGCGTTGTATAATTTTTACTCTGGTTTGCTTTTATAGCAGGTTGTAACAAGCCATAGGCTATATTTTGGTAGCCGTAACACTTTTCCGCTTAGCAAATGGGTGTAATACCAACAAAGCGGCCAATGATTTTTTCCATCGGCCAATTTTCATAAAGTAGATTATCATAAGCATTTGGCATCAAACCACTTGAATGACTTAACAAATGTTTGAGTTGAATTTTTTGTGCAGCACCATTGGTGGCTAAAGCAAAGTGAGGTACATATTTAGTTATTGGGTCGGATAAACTTAACTGTTTTTCTTGCGCTAGCATGGTGGTTATTGTGGCGGCGAATGTTTTAGAAACTGAGATTAAGCGAAATACTGTATTGTTATCAACATCATGAGCTTTGGTTTTATCAGTATGACCAAAGTTGTCCATAGCAATAATATTTTTGTTTTGTACTATGACATAAGCGCCGCCGCGAATACTGTACTGCTTAAGTTGCTGTTTGACTTGAGCGCAAAACCTCTGCTTAAATGGAGTTACATTATTCGCCGAGGAAAAGGGAGTTAACAATAGCATTAATGAAAACAGAAAAGTCTAAAAAGCATAAGTGAACAAAAATTTAATGAGATCGGTATAACATGACCTGCGACGTTAACTTCGCTATAATCGGTTCATATAATTTAATAGAAGAAATGACCTCATGAGCGATAATAATATCCTAAAAGACTTCTTAGTAGAAACTAAACCGACACAAGTCATTTGGGCACTACAAGACAAAGCAAGCGAAGATTGGGTTGTTCTTGACTCGCCTAGCTTCGAAAACACTGACGTGATGCCTTTATGGTCAAACTCGGTATTAGCTCAGCAACATTGTATTGATGAGTGGAGTGGTTATGTTCCTTGTGAAATTTCGCTAGCTGATTGGTTTGAGTTTTGGGTTGAAGACCTTAATGAAGATGCTGTTATTGTTGGTATTAACTGGCAGGGTGATGATGCTCATCTCGAAATGGAGTTGAGTGAGTTTACCCAAGCACTAGCTGAAATCGAGTCACTAAAATAATAATACCCGCCATAAACTTATCCTGTCAGAAGTACTCGATAGCCAGGTTTATCATTCAATGAATGGCTAACTAGTTACCTTGATTAATAGGTTGCTCATAAAAAGTATGGTCTGTATTGGGCGATGCTTTTTTATTAGCTTTTAACGCTATTTTAATTGTTTTAACCGCATCGAAGAAGTGCTTGAGCAACATGACTATGTCCTTGTGCCTCTTTTCTAATGGAATAAACAGTACTACAAAGGCCTGGCTAGTATTGGCATTGCTCAAGCACTCTGAAGATGCATATTGCTTGGCAACGGCTATAAGCTTGCACATAGGTGACGCTTCTTACTTCTACACGATCTAGATAACTGTTATACTTCACGCATTATTCTTCCCCTCAATTGCCCCCTTAGCTACCTTGTAATATATGGCTAATGAACGCAGTTTGATTACCAATATGGCTGAGACATATTATGTCCTTTTCAATACTTAAATTATCGATCCCAATACTCAATGCTATTACAGACTTAGGTTACACCAAGCCAACGGCTATTCAACAAAAAGCAATACCCGTGGTTTTATCGGGTAAAGATATTATTGCTGCAGCCCAAACAGGTACAGGTAAAACAGCAAGTTTTGTTTTACCATTATTAGAGCAATTAACTAGCCGTTACAAAGATACCGATAAGAAGTTACGAGGTAAACGTATTCGCGCTCTTATTCTTGTACCTACCCGTGAACTTGCTGTTCAAGTTGAAGCAAGTATTAGTATGTATGCTAAGTATTTAGACATTAGCTCTATGGCAATGTATGGCGGTGTTGATGCACAGGAACAAAAGCAGCGATTAATTTGGGGGGTAGATATTCTAGTTGCTACACCAGGTCGTTTGCTCGATATGACACATCAAAGAGTATTACATTTTGATGAGCTTGATATGTTGGTGCTTGATGAAGCCGATAGGATGCTTGATATGGGCTTCATTGATGATATTAATAAAATAATTGAGCGTTTACCTGAACACCGTCAAAATTTACTCTTTTCAGCCACTATGTCTGATCAGGTTCGTAGTTTAGCGAAAAGAACCATTCATCGACCAGTTGAAATTTCTATTGTTGCTGATAAAGCCTCTGAACCTAAAATAGCGCAGTGGTTAGTTAGTGTTGATAAAAGTAATAAATCAGCCTTGTTAAGCCATTTAATTACCGCGCACGATTGGCAACAAGCACTTATTTTTATTGAAACCAAACAAGGCGCAGCCAAATTAGTCAGTCAGTTAGAAAAACGTGGTATTAGCGCCGAAAGTATTCACAGTGGTAGAGCGCAAGATATTCGTGAAAAAATTCTTAACAACTTTAAATCAGGAAAAATAAAATTTTTAGTGGCTACCGCTATTGCTGCCCGCGGTATTGATATTGGTGAACTTTCTCGTGTTATTAATTATGATTTACCTGCGCAAGTAGATGACTATATTCATCGAATTGGTCGTACGGGCCGAGCTGGCGCATCGGGTGAGGCAATTTCTTTAGTCTCAAAGGATAACTTCAGAGAACTTTGTGCTATCGAAAGTCGTTTAGGTCATATTATTGAACGAAAAGAATTTGCAGAGTTCCCAGTGAAAAAGACAGTACCGCTATCAAAATTAAATTACCTCACTAAATACGCTGAATCTAAAAGTACTCTATCTAGCAATAGTACTTTGAGTAGTAATAAGCTAAGTAATAATCAGCCTAAGAATAATCCGTCTAGAGGTACTAAATCTAAGGATAACTTACCAAAAAATCCATGGCCGACAAAATAGATATTTTAAAGGTAAAGAATACGGTTAAGCTCACCACCATTAACAAAAGATAATTAAAATAAAAATCGCATTAAAGATTGCCATTAACGCGATTTTTTGTTGCTGATTTTTTACTTATGACCCTCCGAAGATAGCAGCAAGATTAATTAAGATTGAATTAAATGTACATCGCGCTGCGGGAATGGAAAAGTAATCGCGTTTTTATCAGGGGCTTTCTTCACTACCTCATTGACCTCAAAGTAAACATCCCAGTAGTGCTCAGGTAAACAATGTGGGCGAACGACAAAGTTAACCGAACTATCTGCCATTTCTGCAAGGCTAACAAATAGAGCCGGCTCCTGCATGACTTTATCATGGTTAACATGTACATCCATTAATACTGCTTTAGTTTGCTCGATATCAGCATCATAAGAAACACCAACTGTTAAATCAACCACTTTATACAGCTTGAAAATCATAATTAATACGCCACCAGCAAAGTTGGCTAAGCTACCTTGTAATGTTAAACCGATAGCTAAACCCGCGGCACCAAGTACAGCAATAAATGACGAAGTAGCAACGCCTACCATTGAAGCAATAAAGATAAATAAAAGTACTTTAAGTAACCAAGAGACTAAGCTACCCATGAAAGGGATTAAAGTTGGGTCAACCTTCGAGCGTTCCATTGACGCTTGTACCAACGTACTAATGCCACTAATGTTCTATAAACCAATCAGTAAAGTAAGAATAGATAAAATCAACTTAGGTGCGTAGGCAAGGCCAAGTTCGTAAGCATTCATAGTGAGTGTTTCGAGTTGTGTGATAGAGCTATCTATTGTGCTCATTGAATTTCCTTTATTAACAATATTTAAAATCTTTAATTTCTTATACACACTAGAGAAAATTATAATTTATGCTTTCAGTTATTAATGATTAATTCGTCAATATGCCAGTAATTTTGCGGTTTAACGTGATAGATAGCCATTTATTAAATCAAAACACGCCAAGGGCGACAGAGTCAGTTATAATAGCGCATATTTTTTAAACACTTTCAAGCAGTACTATATATCACTGCTACAGTAAAACAACTTTTAGGCTCTTACATGATTAATAACGACATACTTCGCCGCATACGTACTATCTTTGACTTAACTGATGAAAAAATTATAGCTACTTTTGCTTTAAGCCAATGTGAAATTAGTACAAATCAGTTAACTAACTTCTTTAAAGAGAAAGATGATAGTGAATATCAAGCAATAGAAGATGTGCAATTTTCTAGCTTTTTAAATGGTTTGATTACTGCTCAACGTGGACCTAGTGAAGGCCCTGTTCGTGAAAATGAGCAAGAGTTAACGAATAACATGATCTTTAATAAAGTAAAAATTGCCCTGTCTTTAAAGGCCAAAGACGTGATTTCTATTCTTGAATTAGCTGAACTGAGCTTAGATAAGTATGAGCTAAGCGCACTCTTTAGAAATGTAAGTAATAAGCATTATAAGAATTGCTCTGATGAAGTTTTATCTGCATTTTTAAAAGGTTTAAAAATTAAAAATCAGTAATGTTTTTGATGTTTTCTGCTAAATAATTATTTCTGCTTTCATAAAATTGTCATCTTTGTTTCATATTACTTTCACCTAACTTCCTTAAATTGCTACTTAACATTTGTGGTAATAGGATGATAGGAGAGTAATATGAATAATGAATATTGGCAGGAAGTAGATGTGTTAGACGATGAAGACGATGAGTTAATAAGAGCTGATAAAAAGGGTCAATCAAAACAGAAAAAGCGTAAATGGCGTGAAATTGAAGCTATTAAAGAACAACGGCGTTTACGAAGAGATATTGCCAATTTTGAGCAATACTCTTATTAGTTTGAGTACCTCTTATGTTTAACTGACATCGCGAGTTAAATTTTTTAGTTGAGTTTAAAAATAAAAAACACCATATATAGATGGTGTTTTTTATTAATATATTAACAAAGCTAAAGGTTAATTATCATTCTCGAACCTAACCCTGGTCCATAAACCATAGCGTTAAGTAACAAGTGTGCGGTACCTTTGGTCGCTCCACGAAAGTTTGGTTTATTGGCAAACATAATTATTTGCCTATTACCTTTTGGCTCTTGTGTTAAATAAGCTGAATTAGCAAGTCGTTGTGACGCTTCTGGCCAAATTAAGCCACTCATACGAAGGTATAAATCGTTACCTTTAGGAATAGTGCTCCAACCTACTTGTCTCGCTACAGCCTTTTTATTCTCAATAAGTACACCATATCGAACCACGGCATTTGCACTGTCTTTTACCATAAATAGAGGGGCATCACTGGTTAAAATTGGTAGTTGTTCATTTACACCGTAGGTTAGTCAATGTTTTTGATCTGTTCTTGAAGCGACCATAGCGCCAGAAGGCATAAAGTTTTTATTCCAATTATTCCAAGCTTCTAGTTCTTCTTCCATGGGCTGTAATGCTTCATCATCACTCTATGGGAACCATAATTGGGTTGCGACAGTATGATTATTTACCATAGTGTTATTAGAAATTGTTTTCTGCTGTGACAACCATTCTCGATACAAAGCAATATTATACTCGGCTGACTTTTCAAATGTTGTACCAAGCATATTTACTTGTGAAAAATTTTCTTCATTAGCCAATTGGCTTGCTGAATTACCATTGAGAATTAATGTCCCGCCATTGCTGACCCAATTATCAAGCATAGAAATATTCGCTTTTGATAATGTGCCGTAATAACGACTTGGCACTACGATCACATTGTATTGACGCAAATCCATATCATTTAGTAGTTCTTGGCTTAAATGAGAGTGACGAATACCTAATTGTGTATCGATCATATGCCAAATAGAACCTAAGTCTTCGACATTAATGCCATTTTGTGACAAAAGAGCTATTTGTGGTTTTGCTAGTAATTTGAAATGCTCACCGCCAATATCAGGTAAATCACCTTCACCTAAACCTTGCTTAATAGCGGTAACGTCAGTTCCTGTATCTTCAGCGGCTTTTTTAATGAGTGCGTGCAATGCAGGCCTATCTAGTGTGTTATCGTATAAATAGACAACAACGGAGCCACGATTAAAACTACTTTTATTAAACAAACCCTGTTTGTCTAATATTCTTATTTGGATATTCTGTTCCATTAAGCGGGCAGCAAAACCAACAGAAGTATCACTTGCTCCATCAACAATGTAAGCGATAGCATTGTCAATCTCATTAATAGTGCCAATGTTAGCGCCTTTTTTCATATCAATTAGGTTTTTAGTCATGTGTTCAGGCACTTCTAAAGCGGCTAAACCATACATCATACTTAGGTTCCACGCGGTAGAGTCATACATTACTGAACTGCCATCACGTAATGTTTTTTGACGTTCTTCTAACAGCACTTTATCGTTTATTTTAGCGTCAAATTCTAAAGTAGCTGATATAAGTGGCGCTTCATATTGTCTATTTTGAATAATAATCGAGCCTCGAGGTATTTTCGCGTCAGTAATTTTTTGTCCTAAATGATTAGTGGCTTCATCAACGATTTGTGTTTTAGATATTTTTTATATTCGATATTTTGTAAATCTAACAAATATAAAAAATCATTAACTCTACTAGTATTATCGGTAGGTAAAAGAACAAAACTTTTATTGGCGTACTGACCCTTAGCAGAAACATGCGCTAAGCGATTTTTAACAAAATCATTAAAAATGTCGACACGATGTTTTTGTAACGATTTTAAATTAGCAATAGAACTAACAAATTGATGGTCAACAGATTCTTTGTAAGTACGAATATTGCCATTTTGTGTTTTTATACCATCTTCTGCGGTACGTGCTTGTTCATATAAAATATGGATTGAACCACGATATTCAGCATAGTTAGAATAGCCAGGGTATAAGTTCTCAAACCATTCACCGGTATAGTATGGCCAGTTTTGCTCATCATAAACACCGGCATGTTCTTGGGCAAAGATATCCCCCAGCTTTTTATACTATTTGGGATATGGTTATTAATAGGATCGCGTGGAGGACCAAAAAGATAAGTATCTTGTGAACCCATTTCATGTCCATCAATCATCAGTAATGGGTACCATTGATTAATTGCTTTAATACATCCCCGAGATTCAGGGTTTGCAGCAAAGTAGAAATCACGATTTAAATCGTACAGATAATGATTGCCTCGACCAAAAGGCCATTCACCACTGTGTAGTAATGACTGACTATCTACATTTGGCGCCGCACTACGATGCTCTTCCACGTACAGACGAACTACTGGTATTAACAACTGTACCTATCGCAGTTAATCAAAAAAATTTATTCTTACCTATTTTACTGACTAGTCTATTTTATTTAGCCGTATTGTTATTAATGTTGCTTTGGCTTTATCCGCTGCTGAAAAGGTTAATGACCTTACGTCAAACGGCTAAATCTTTTGGTGAAGGTAACTTGAATCAGCGTATTGATGTTGGATCTATTTCCTATATCCGTGATTTAGAGCTTGAGTTTAATCGCATGGCTCAACGTATTGACGATTTAGTTACCGATATAAAACTGTTAAGTAGTGCTGTTTCTCATGACTTACGTACGCCGCTAGCACGGATACGTTTTGGTATAGATACCATTCAAGAGGAAGATGATCCTGTTTTGAGAAGACGTTTTGAGCAACGCATTAGTGATAACGTTGATGAAATGGTTAATTTGGTAGAAAGCTTACTGAGTTATGCTCGCTTAGATCAAACTTTAATTACCTTAAATAAAGCGCCTGTTGAATTTTTAGCATTGACGACCAGCTGTATTAATAATAAAAGCCATGATGATATTCATGTGACATACGATTCGCCAAAACACCCTATATTTGTTGATGGCGACTTGTCGTATTTGATGATTTTGATAAGTAATTTATTACAAAATGCTCATCAGTACTGTCAGCGAAAAATTTATGTGAACGTTACCGAACAAGAGAATAATATTATTGTGACTATTGCAGATGATGGGCCTGGCATACCTACAGCACAAAGAGAAAAAATTATTAAACCTTTTATTCGAGGTGATAGCACTGAGAATAAAGTAAAAGGTTATGGTATGGGACTTGCCATCGTCAAACGAATTGTTGAGTGGCATCATGGTGAACTCATTATTGAAAACTCACCTGAGTTAGGTGGAGCACAATTTTGTGTTACCTTACCGAAAGCTATAATCTAAACATTTTTCTTGATAGTTAAATAGTAGACAAAAAATACCACGTTAAAAACGTGGCTGAAAAATAATCAGTGCAAGGGAATTACAATTGATTAGGAATATAGTTTTTAAAGAAATTGCATCTATAACTATTATAAATTACTAGTTAAGTTAATTTCTTTAATGAATTAGGGTTATCAGACTAAACTTGATTATTGTGTAAAGTTTTATATCATAAAATTATATTTTTATATTTTTAT
>JBKEHN010000069.1:0-14617 GCA_046710905.1 Colwellia sp. | reverse complement strand
ATAGTCTCGAAGCTAAGAGCCGCAACGAAATTGAGAAACCATCCGTTAATTTACCGGTAAACTCAGCGGTAAATAAGCAGGTTGAAGTGATCAGTATCTTTGGTCGTCATAACCAATTAGAAACAGCGACAGGCTCTGCCGTAGTGATTGGAGAAGCGGCATTAGATTTATTTGAGTTTGATGATATTCACCGTATTTTACAAGGTGTGCCGGGTGTTTATGTGCGCGAAGAAGATGGTTATGGTCTTCGTCCTAATATTGGTCTTCGCGGTGCAACGTCTGAGCGCAGTAGTAAGATTGCCATTATGGAAGATGGTATATTAATTGCGCCAGCGCCTTATGCAGCGCCAGCGGCTTATTATTTTCCTATGATGTCACGTATGACCCAAGTGGAAGTATTTAAAGGTCCATCGGCTATTCAATATGGACCCAATACGGTTGGCGGTGCTATTAATATGGTGTCGCGTGGTATTACTGAAAAATCAGCCAAACAGGGTGGAGAAGGTCTGTTTGACTTGGCGTATGGCCAAGATAATTATCAAAAAGCCCATGGTTACTACTCACAAAATATTGTCACGGATAATGCCCTAACGGGCAAAGGACAAATTGGTGTGTTAGTGGAAGGTATTCACTTAGGCTCTGATGGTTTTAAAACATTAACAGATGCGCAGGGTAATGAACTTGATACGGGTTTTGACAAAAACGAAGTATTGATCAAGCTTAACTATGTACCGACAAACTCACCGAGCAATCAATTCTTGCAATTTAAAATGGCTTACGGTGAAGAAGTGTCCCACGAAACCTATTTAGGTTTAACCGATGAGGACTTTGCTAAAGATGGTACGGTGCGCTATCTAGCGAGTCAAAAAGATCAAATGGATTGGGAGCATTATCAATTTCAATTGTCACATTATATTGAATTGAATGACGAGGTGAGTTTATTTAGTCAGGCTTACCATAGAGAATTTGACCGTGACTGGGATCGCTTTAATAATTTTAATACTAACCGCAGTATGCAAACTATTTTAACGTCTCCTGATACCGGTGTGAATCAGCTATTTATCGATGTACTTCGTGGTGACCGTGATAGTTTGACAGAAACAGAGGCATTAGTTTTTACCCTCAATGATCGACGTTATTACTCAAAAGGCATTGAAACTAAACTGACATGGGATACCAGCATTGACTCCGCTGAAGTCGTTTTTGATACCGGTATTCGTCTTCATCAGGACAATGTCACGCGTACACATACCGCGACTTATTATGATATGCAGTTTGGTGTTATGCAACTTAATGGAACGCCAAGTGAAGTAATTACCCAAAACGATGATACCGCTACTGCTGTCGCGGCCTTTACCAATGTTAATGCTGTTATTGATAAATTTCATATCACCCTGGGTTTACGTATTGAGCATATTGAGGGCGAGGCGAAAGATTTGTTGGAAAATACCATCAAAGAAAACTCAGATACAGTATTTTTGCCAGGTGCAGGTTTGTTTTATCAGTTAACTGCTGAGCATGGTTTACTTGTTGGGGTAAATAAAGGTTATGTACCTAATAGTCCAGGGCAAGAGAGTAATATAGATCCAGAAGAAAGTTGGAATTATGAATTTGGCTGGCGTTATAGTACCGATGAACTTCAAGGTGAAGTGATAGGTTTTTACAATGACTATAGTAATTTAAAAGGCGCGTGTACTTTCTCTAGTGGGTGTACTCAGCAGCTTGATCAAGAGTTCAATGGCGGGGAAGTTGATGTATACGGTATTGAAGCCTCTACCAGCATGAGTTGGCAATTAACTGATAGCTTAACTGTGCCGCTGAAACTTGCTTATACCTACAGTCAGTCTGAATTTCAAAATAGCTTTGATTCAACATTCTCACAGTGGGGTAGTGTGAAAGTAGGCGATGAATTACCTTACTTACCGGAACAACAATTATCAATAGAAACTGGCTTGCAGGGTGGACAATGGCAAGTGTCGTTAATGTTTAAGTATTTAAGTGAGATGAGTGAAGCTGCAGGCAGTAATACCGAACTTGAAGGTTTAATGACAGATGAGTTATTGCAAGTGGATCTATCTTCTTGGTATCAGGTGAATGACCAGCTAAAACTTTACGGAAAAATCGATAACATAACTGGTGAAGAGACTATTGTGTCTCGTCGCCCATTTGGCGCACGTCCAGGTAAACCTAGCCAAGTTATTGCCGGCGTTAAATATAGTTTTTAGTGCGTTACTTTGAATAGTTTTGAAGGTTTTTTTTAAAGACTTTTTAAAGGGGTTAAAAGGCACTTAAAAGGTAAGTCGCAAGAGAATTTTAAGATATGATCAGTCGTAGAACGTTTTTATTAGGGCTTGGCGGTAGTGGTGTTTTGGGCGCAGTTGGCGCAGTCAGTACCACGCCAATCTCTTTATTATTAAATGCTCAAAAGCAGTGGTTAGTGAGTGGCTGTAGTGACAAAAAAGGCCGTTTTTTTGCTGCCGCTTTTGATTTACAGGGACAGTTAATTAATAAAGTTGCTCTACCGGCGCGTGCTCATCAGGTTATAGCGATGAAAAGTAAACCTGGACATGCGTTGGTTTTTGCACGGCGTCCAGGTAATTATGTTTTAGAAATTGACTTTACTAGCGGTGAAGTTGTAAATCATATTTCAGTGAGCTATGGCCAACGTTTTTATGGTCACGGTGCTTTGATAAAAAACGATAGTCTTTTGTTAACCACGGAAAATGATTATAAAAACGGAAAGGGTCTTATTGTTTTACGCGACATAAAAACGCAACAAATAATTGAGCAATATGATTCGGGTGGTATTGGCCCGCATCAGTTGGCTATTATGCCTAATTCAAACGAACAACAGATTGTTATCGCTAATGGTGGTATTCAGACTCATCCACAGCAGTCTCGTAAAAAACTAAATATTAATTCTATGCAGCCTAATCTTGCCTACATGGCGTTAGGAACAGGTCAAATAGAAGGTAAATTCGAGTTAGAAAATAAGCAGCTTAGTATTCGACATTTAGATGTAAGTGCACAAGGAAAGGTGGTGGCAGGATTACAATATCAGGGAGCCTCAACTGATGAAGTACCGCTGGCTATTTCGCATCATGGTGAAGACCAGTTATCATTATTAAAAACGGATAATAGTACTTGGCGTAGCATGAAACAATATACTGCTAGTGTTTGCATCAATAATAAAAGTAATATGGTAGCGATTACTTGTCCTAAAGCTGATTTACTTACTTTTTGGCAATTAGATTCTAATGAGTTTATCGCTAGCCATAAGCTCAAAGATGGCGCAGGCGCGACGCTAATCGATGAGCGTTTTATTGTATCAACAGGGCGGGGGCGTATTATTTGTCAAAATAACCCACTAAAACCTTATCAAGTAAATGCTGATTTTAATGAATTACGTTGGGATAACCATATGACGGCTATTTCAGCCTAAAAAATACCATGGTTAGTGAATAAGTATTCACTATGAGAGTATCAATAGTGTAGAATTAGTATATACCAATTAATTATATGAAGAAGCTAAATGACTAGCAGCCGTAAAGAGAAAGAATCCCTATTAGTTCATGCATTTAAAAAATTATTAAAAGAGCAATGTTATGGCTCTCAAGGTCAGTTAGCTGATGCCTTGGCTGCACAGGGTTTCGAAGATATGTCACAAGCGAAAATATCTCGCTTGTTATCTAAACTTGGCGCAGTTAAAACGCGTAATACTAATAATGAAATGATTTATATTCTGCCCGATGAATTGGCCGTACCAAAATCTAAGCAATCAATTGAATCCGTGGTATTGAGTGTTAAGTATAATCAAATGCAAATTATCTTAAAAACAGGTATTGGCGCTGCGCCATTAATTTCTCGTATGCTAGATAGCATGGGTGAGTCTGCTGGGATTTTAGGCACACTGGCCGGCGATGATACTATTTTCATTGCACCAGTGGATGTCAATAAGATTGAAGAAATTACTATTTCAATTCGTAATTTGTTAGCGGTAAAAGACTAGCCACAAATATTAACGGTAAGTATAACGCTTGCCGACTTGACCTTAGCTCTTTTAAATTAATGGTTAAGTTAATACCAATTTTATGCGATTGTTACTCACTTGTACGGGTTAAAACACGCCATGTCAGTGTTAGGAACAATCTTAATAGCTAGCTACTGGAGAATCGATCGTCTTGCCCTGATTTATTTTTTCTCTATATATAACAATATCATAAAATTAATAAATGGCTATAAAACCTTGGCTAAACTGAGCGAGGATTCTCCTAAATAAACTATCTGGTTACTCTAAACTGTCTAGCCTTCAATCATTTTTAGTCAATAGTAGAAAACAGGGTTGTATTGTGTAGAAACGATATAAGCATCGCCTTGTGATGCAAATGTCCATTGTTGACCTAAATCATCTGTTTCATTTAATTGGTGTAGCCCTGATGATTCGATCATCGCGGCTAGACTAATACCTATAGTACCAGGTACAACTCCTCCATTGAAACCACCCAGTGTTGTAGGTATTTCATTACGATAATCATCATCAAGCTCTAATTTTACTTCACTGCGATAACTAAAGCCTAAGCGATTTTTTCTACAAAATTATACGATAAACCGCTATTCCAGCCATAAGATATGTCTTTATCAGCCAAGTTTACTGCTTCAGTTTCAGGTACTATAGCAGTAGAGTTTTCGCCAAAATGACGGACTAATGAAGTATCGACGTAAACTACATTTAAACCTCCTGCTATGACCAAGTTATCATTCACTTTATAAGAAAGGTTAGTAGTAAAATTGAGGGTAGTAATGGATGTTGCAACCGCTAATTATCCTGCTGTATAGTCTTTATCAAATTCTGTTGCTAAACTAAAATTTGAGAAGGTAGCAAAACCGAGCGCAAACCTGTCATTCAGTTTAGAACTAGGTAGATTGAAGCTATGATAGTACTTGGTGTAATACTGTTATCAATGGTGTGAACTGGTAACTAAGTTGTGATCTTTGCCGTTAGGATAGGCTGGCAGTATATTTTTTATTGGCGAATTTTTTATTGGCGAATTTTTACTTGGTGGCGGTTTATTAAGATAGGTTAGATCTCGACCTAAGAAGCTACTCTATTATACAAATTTTAATAATTACTAATAATTACTAATAAATAGTAAAAGTAGAAAGTGGTATCAGTTAAATTCCAGAGTATTTTTGTTTATATTTTACAGTTAGTCAGAAAATCAACTTGTCCAATAATAGGTAACTGATTATCATGCCTATATTCCTTTGGTATAATAAATCTTCGCAGTTAAAGTAGGTCTTTTTATGAACACTGTTATCCTTAAGTCAGGTGTAAATTCAGTACTCTCAATAGAACAAATAACACCTTCAAAAGTAGTATGTATTGGCCGTAATTATGTTGAGCATATTAAAGAACTTGCTAATGAAATGCCTGATGAAATGGTAGTGTTTATTAAACCCAATTCAGCGATCAGTTCAACATTACCGGCAATACATAATCATGATGCCTTGCATTATGAAGCTGAGTTAAGTTTTCTTTATCAAGGTGGAAAGTTCACTGCAGTAGCGTTAGGTTTAGATTTAACTAAGCGCCAAGTACAAGGAAAATTAAAAGCAAAAGGTCTTCCTTGGGAACGAGCAAAGGCTTTTGATCAATCTGCTATCTTCAGTGATTTTGTCAGTATTGAGCAAGCAGATATCAAAAAATTAAACCTATCACTGATGATTAATGATGTTCTCAAACAGCAGGGCGGCGTTAATTTAATGATGGCAAAACCTGATCAGATCTTACAAGAATTACAAACATTTTTGAGCCTTGAAGATGGCGATATTGTTATGACAGGAACCCCGAAAGGCGTTGGTGTTATTAATCTCTCAGATAACTTTTTTGGTCAGGTTTACTTAAACGAACCCAATAACCAAATACATGGTCGTGTCTTACTTGACTGCGATTGGAAAGTATAATAATTAATCTACTATTTAACCTAAAGCTAAAAGAAAACGGCAAAGCTTTGCTACACTTAGTGTAGGCCCTTTATACCAATCATATTAATTAGTTTGATTGGTACTCCCCCCGATTGATAGGAAAGGCTATGGAATATGAATTTGTACACGATGCTATTACAGGCGAAGCCAGAGCGCTCTTTTCGTTAGAGCATGAAGTCATAGGTCCATGGATGGAAGTAGAAATAGGACATGATGTAACTAAGCTGACTAAATTATTAACCACGATAGATACTATTGAAAAAGGACAATCCCAAGAAATACTTATCACAGGTAGCGAATACTCTATTACCTTGAGTCGCGAAGACGTTTCGATTCAAACTAATGTCAGTATGAACGGTTCATTGAATGGCAGTGGTGAAGGTTTACCTGAGATGTTAACCGATGAGCATATTCATTTAGATCAAAATGAAATGGCTGATTGTGGTTTGGATGATTTTAGAGCCTTATTACTTTCTTGGCGGCAGTTTACCAAGGGTTTATGATAAAGCACTGCTAAGCTTAATTGAAGGTGCTCTGGAAGCACTTTTAATTCTTAATTTTTTGTAATATTAGTTACTTACTTGTACCTTTCTTAATAGGTCGCTAAGGTTATTCACTCTCAGTAAACTCTGAAACTAGGGCTTGTAACGTTTCATCATCAATTGCTAATACCTTACATACCTTTTCTTGTACGTATGGCCAGTCTGCGGTAGCGCAATCATAGTTTTTTATAGATACTAGCTGTTCACTCAATTTAAGTACGGCAAATAAATCTTGTTCTTGTGGGCTATTAAATTCGCTAATAAAATTCCTATCATGGTGCTGTAAAATAATTTGGCAAACGTCTTTGGGTAAGCGCCATGAACTAGCAACATAATAGCCAATAGTTGCATGGTTAACGCCATAATATTGTTCTTCTACCTCAGTAAGTGTCAGTTCTGATGTTGTTAATGCTTGATCTAACAATTGTTGGTAATCATTATATTTCATTGCCATGACTGGCACGCCGCAGGCATGAAATAAGCCTAAACTAAAAAACTTATCATTGGCTATTTGCGGTCTGTATCTTTGACCAATCAACATGGCTGTACTGGCAATATCAGAAGTAAATTGCCAAAAATCTTCTAAATTAATACTGCAGCTTTTAGGATCAAAACTTTTTTTAAGTAAGCTGCCGGTAACCAACATCACTACACCAAATATGCCAATATAATTGACCGACATTTTGATATCAGTGACGGTTCTACTTAACCCGTACAAAGGTGAATTAATCGTTTTTAAAATAGCAGCACTCACCGCTATATCTTTGCTTATGGCGCTACTAATAGCATTAATATCCGGACTAATATCAGCCATAAGTTTGAGTAACTCAAGCAACAGTTTAGGTTGGGCGGGTACTGAAAAACCACGGCTAATATCATCTAAAACACTTTGGTCAACAATTAACATAAGACTAATAAACGCTATAAAAACATAGCTTAAGTGTATATCATAAAAAGTTTCATTGCTGTATTTCTTATCAATATAAGACGGTATAATTATTTATGAATGGGTTATGTAAATCATCATCACAAAAAAGCCTATAAGGATAGCGTTGAAGGCGAGAATATAGGTAAAACCTTTGATGCCTTGTTTGAGGCTGTAATTATGTGCACTAAGATACCAAGTCCAAATGGCACACATAATAATGGGGAGTAAGAAAAAAAATTTAATCATAAAGGATAAAGCTCATTTAATAAAACCATTGTAATAATAGAGTAAAACAAGCAGTTAAACCAGAGCCTTATCTAGGTATTAACTTTGATTATGGATTAACTTTGTTAGTGGCTCTCTTATAGCATATAAAAATAATAAGCTAGGAATCACCATCAATGCAGTGCAAAGGAAAAATAGTGACCAATTACCATCAAGCCAGTCAACCATAATACCTGAGTATGAACCAAGCATTACTCGACCAAAAGTACCAAGAGAGGCCATTAAAGCATATTGGCTGGCAGTAAATGTTTTATTACACAACACAGATAATAAAGCGACAAAGGCAACTGAGCCCCAAGCGGAAGTAAAGCCATCAACAAAAACAGTAAAAGCGAATAAGGCTTTATCTGGGCCTACCAATGCCATTAGTGCAAAGAGTAGATTACTTGCCGCCATAGCTATACCACCGATAAATAACCCTTTTAAAATGCCATACCGTATAGTGAACACACTGCCTATCAAGGAAAATACTATAGTCACAGCCCAGTTAATCATTTTTGAATAATAAGCAATATCACTATTTGAAAAACCTACCTCACGGTAGAAGACAATTGACATTCTACCTAAATAAGCTTCACCTAATTTGAACAGAAATATAAATAGTAAAATCGATATCGACAAGCGAGTCCCATTTCGTTGGAAAAACTCTTGAATTGGTGCAACTAGGGTTGTTAATAACCATGCAGTTAATCTATGAACCACAATCGCTTGATGCGGAACCGAATAACCATTCGTTTTTGATTGCATGGCCCTGTTTAAAGTACTGAGTTGTTTGATAAATATTACGAGTAATGTCCCGATAATTAAACTAATGATAGGAAAGCTAAACTCATCAGCAATGAACCGCGTTGGCCATGCAGGGTAGCCAATGTTAGCATAAAAGATACTCAAAATAATTAAAGGTAAAATAAGTAGAATAAGTAATGGTCTATGGCCTTGGCTAGGCAGTGCCTGTAGGTAGTTACTCTCAATTTCTGCTTGCTGCTTCTCTCTGTTACTTAAGGGCTCTTTTACTATGAGTGCAGTCAACATTAACACGACAATAATAGCAGAAAGCACTAAATATACCTGTGGCCACTGCCAGTTAGGTTGATCAACTAGAATAAATGGAATACTGCCTAAGCCAGCATAACCTGTCCACCAACCTGCTGTTGCCATAGCTGCTCCTGCAGCCATGTAGTTACTATCTTTATCGGCTAGTGAATCTATACGGTAGGCGTCAATAGCAATGTCTTGAGTGGCACCTGAAATGGCTATGATTAAGCCAAATAAAGCCATCATATTAAGCTGGTTATGTGCATTCAATTGGCTAAGTTGAAGTGCTGCTAATAATATCACCAGTTGTGCTGTCAAAATCCAGCTACGTCTTTGTCCCATTTTAGCTGTTAGTAGGGGGATCTTTAATCGGTCGACTAGTGGCGACCAAAGAAAATTAATACTATAAGCGACAAAAATAAGCCCGAATAGACCAATGTTTGAACGGCTAAGGCCTTCGTCTTTTAGCCAGCCACTCATGGCTGAACCAATCATTACCCAAGGGAAACCACTAGCTATACCAAAGAAAAAAATACTGAGTAAATGGCGATCTTTAAAGTAAGTTAAAGTTTGGCGAAAAGAATGGTTTTCTGACATGAAATATTATTATGCTAGTCGTATGAATGTGGAGGACTAGCGTACCAAAGAGTGATAACAAATAGAATACTTAATCGTAATACTATAAAATTATTATCGCTAATGGCTGTTAGACTTTTTGCTAGGGGATTGGGCGCCAGCCTATACAATCAATAGGGTAGCTACCACTACCATTAAAAAATTCCAGACAGGTATTTATTTCACTTTTAAAGAATAGATCTTGGCTTAGGGCTTGAGCACCATGAAGGCTAACTTCATGCATTAAATGCCAAAATACGCGCTCTTTTGCACTATGTGGAGTTTCATCAACGACTTTTAATAATGTCCAATCAGACATAGTATCTAAGATAAAACGATCCAGCTCTGTATAATGAATATTTTGCTCAATAACTGCCCTTACATAGGCATTCAGCTGTAGTATTTTATCATCGATAAACTGCTCAATTATCATGAAGTCCCCTTAAAATACACGTGCCATGTGGCACTGAAGATGACGTGGTTTAACACTAGGTTATAATTTCTATCGAAAAGTATTGGTGTCTTTATTATTGATTCACAGTTAGGTTATTATTTATATCAACTATCTTATTTATCGGTGATAATTGGTTTTTTGTCAAAGAAAAGTCACTTTTATTTATTACTTTTTTGTAAGGCAATATTAGTGGAATTACTGATAATACTAATCTTCAGCGGGTAATAATATCGCTTTAATTAACGTAATAGGCTTTAACGGAACATCATTCCAAGCCATTGCTTCATTGTAATCGGTTGGTACTTTAGCGATGGCTTGCAACACCTCCTCACCTTCAATGATAGCGCCAAAAACAGCATAACCCCATTTTCGTCCAGGATTTAAAGTCTTATTATCAGCTAGGTTAAAAAAGAATTGGCGATTGGCTGTATGTGGCCTATTTTCTTTAGCCATAGCAATAGTACCAACTTCATTCTTAAGACCATTACCGGACTCATTAAAAATACTTTTACCTAAATCCTTAGCGGTAAATTTAGCGTCGTAAGCACCACCTTGCACAATAAAATCATCAATAATACGATGGAAAATAGTGTTGTTATACTCACCTTTGACCACGTATTCTAAGAAGTTATCGACAGTAATCGGAGCTTTAACTCTATCTAGTTCAACGACAATCACTCCCATGGAGGTAATAAATTTTACTTTAGGATATATATTTGTTGGATCAACAGCATAGCTAAAACAGCTAGTTATTAGTAAAGCGCTGGAAATAATGAATTGGCTAATATGGTTCATAAATACCTACGGTTCAGTGATATACAATGAGTAATACCAAACGGATTAATTAACTCGTCCCAGTGGTATTACATGATTGGCGTTATAAAAAGGTTTTAATATCTTTACTGGTTAATATTTGTTTTATCAAGGTACTTAAATGTTGGTTGAACTCTTGCTCTAATACCACGACATCAGCATTAAGGGCGCCTTCACTGTGTGCTCTATTTTTAAAGTTACTGGTTAATGTTTGTTTAGTATTATCAATCGACACTTTGATAATAATTTCACTTTGAGTACTATAACTAACATTTTCTTGAGCAACACTAATAATCGCTTTTTCTATAGTCACGGTTATTTTATTATCTGCAGAGTTATCCAAAGATAAACCATGCTGTTGCCACTGACTAGCTAGTATAGCTTGAATAATATCTTCAAGACGTTGTTCAGATGAAAGAATAATTGCCGCTTCATCTTCTTCAAGTATTTGGATAATATGCGTGCTGGTACGCATATCTTCAACGTTCAGTTGTGCTTCTTTACCCGATAATTGATTTGATGGCGATAGGCTAACTTGTGGCGAAACAATTAAATGGGTTGGTGCTACGCTACAGCTAACAATACTTGCCAGTAATAAAGTGAGTGCTATCGACTTAACGGTCTTTAAGTTCATGGTTTTCTCTATTTATCTATCGTTTAATTGCTGATTGGGTAACGAATTTATCATTACTGGCGATTAAGGTTTCATTACCAAACAGGCGTTGTAATTTAATATGATAAGCTAATTTTTGGTTACCAATAATACGTAATTCGCCGCCTTTCTTTAATACGCGGTGACTGTCTTTAAACATCTGCCAAGCGATATGATCGGTTGTTGCAGTATTTTGATGAAAAGGCGGGTTACATAAAATTAAATCAACACTACCTCCTTCTATATCAGTCAAAGAGTCGTTAAGGGTAAACTCACATTGGTCAATCACTTCAGGCATGTTTGCTATTATGTTGTGTTTTGTTGAGGCCATTGCCATGGTCGATTCATCAATAAACAGAACGTGTGCTTCAGGTTGATTTGCTAAAACGGTAAGGCCGATAACACCATTACCGCAACCTAAATCTATTACTTTGGTGTGTGGTGCAACGGTAGGTAAATTCTCAATAAAGTACCTGGCACCAATATCTAACTTTTCTCGTGCATAAACATTGGCATGATTACTTATGGTCAAGTCGCGAGATGGTGAGTCATTAGTAGATATATGGGCTAAAGGCCACACGGTTGGGAAAGGTGATTGATGCACTTGCTTGTTATCAAACTGACAAAAAACTAAACGCGCTTTTTTAACTGCCAAGGATGTTGTAGTGCTACCCAAGTGCTTTTCAAATACTTTTAAGGTAGAGCTATGGATTTCTTTAGCGCGATCTGCAGCGATAAAAATACACTGTTCACTCACTGATTTTTTGATTTGAATAAGTTGTTCTATTAGTAGTGACTTACTTTTAGGGATCTTGTATAAAATAATATCTATATCACTAGGTAAGTTATCAAGAGAATTTAATAGCTCAATTTTACTTTCGTCTAAGTTATTTTGCTCGATGTTATAGCTGGTTCCTTGGCTACTGATATAGGAATCATTAATAGAAATAACACTTGGGTTTTCACTACCACAATGGCAAAAGTTAGTAGCCAAGGTACCAAAAGCATCATTAAAAAGAGCCACTTTTGTTTGTGCGTTAATTAAACCTTGTTCATTAACATGGTTTATTAGGTACTCATCGGCTGAGTCCCATGCTTGTAAACTACGGTTTACTTGTGAAACAGGAAAACGGCTTAAGAATAGGTTCTTATCATTAACAATAAACGGACTGATCATAAAATTGGCTAAAGGTCAGTGAAAAATTGCCCGCTATTGTGTCATAATTGACAACATATTGTTGGTCTATCCACTTAAATAAGCTAAAATATTTGTCACTTTTAGTACCTATGACTTCGGTACTTATTTTTATACTTATCGAGAGAATAATGACTGTTGCCTCTGCTATAGAACAAAAATTGCTTGCTGCTTTTCAGCCATCACATTTAGAGGTGATTAATGAAAGTAATAACCATAATGTACCACCAGGTAGTGAGTCACACTTCAAAGTGATTATTGTTGCTAAAGCGTTTGAAAATGAACGCTTAATTAAACGTCATCGCCTAGTAAACGCAGTGCTTGCAGAAGAACTTGCTGATAAAATTCATGCGTTGGCATTACACACCTATACAGAATCACAATGGCAAGAGCAGTATGCTGAGAATACGCCAAGCTCGCCAAACTGTTTAGGTGGCGGGAAATAGAAAAATAATGATATTGTCCTCTGGTCATACCTCTTTATGCTTGAGGCAGGGTACAATGTCATCAAATTATTGAAAGTCTCTTTCAAACCTTAGCAGTGTTTTACAAAAGGTATGACCCTAGCTGAGTCACTAATATAAATAAAAAAGGTTTACTTATGGTTATCAAGCCAAAAATTCGTGGTTTTATCTGTACTAATGCTCACCCAGTTGGTTGTGAAGCGCATGTGAATGAGCAAATTGCTTATGTAAAAGCACAAACATCAGCGACCTCGGGCCCTAAAAATGTTTTAGTTATTGGTGCTTCTACTGGTTACGGTTTAGCTTCACGTATCACAGCTACTTTTGGCCACGATGCAAAAACGTTAGGTATTTTCTTTGAAAAACCACCAACAGATAGAAAAACAGGCTCTGCTGGTTGGTACAATACTGCCGCGTTTGTAAAAGCTGCTGATGAAGCGGGTATTTACGCTAAGAACATTAATGGTGATGCTTTTTCTCATGAAATCAAAGCAAAAGCGATTGAAGCAATTAAAGCCGATCTGGGTAAAGTTGATTTAGTTGTTTACTCATTAGCATCACCACGTAGAACTGATCCTGATACCGGTGAAGTTTATTCTTCTACGTTAAAACCAATTGGCCAAAGTGTTACTACTAAAAACCTTAATACTTCAAAACGTACTATCGATGAAATATCAGTTGCAGCAGCTAATGATACTGAAATTCAAGGTACTATCGACGTTATGGGTGGAGCGGATTGGGAATTATGGATGAACCAACTTAGCGAAGCCGGTGTATTGGCTGAAGGTGTTAAAACTGTTGCTTACACTTATATTGGTAAAGAGCTTACGTGGCCAATCTACGGCAAAGCAACAATCGGTAAAGCGAAAGAAGATTTAGACAGAGCTGCAACTGCAATTAATGCAGCAACAGCTGATTTAAATGGTAAAGCACGTGTAACATCATTAAATGCTGTGGTAACACAAGCAAGTTCAGCTATTCCTATTATGCCTCTATACATTTCAGCTATGTTCAAAGTAATGAAAGCTGATGGTACATATGAGGGTTGTATTGAGCAAATCTCTAACTTATTCAAAGAGAATATCTACAGCGATTCTCCACGTTTAGATGAACAAGGTCGCTTCCGTCAAAACTATAAAGAACTTGAAGACAGTGTTCAGCAACGTGTTACTGATATTTGGAACCGTGTTGATACTGACACTATTGATGAATTAACAGATTACGTTGCTTATCATCAAGAGTTCTTAAAATTGTTTGGTTTTGATATTGCTGGTGTTGATTACGATGCTGACGTTAGTCCAGAAGTTACGATTAATAACTTAATCTAGGTCATATTGCCTTCAATAAGATAATAGAACGTAAGTATTAAAAAGCCATATTTATTACTAGTAATAAATATGGCTTTTTTGTGCTCTGGTGTGAGTTAAAAGCCTATACAGCTCTACCAAAAATTATCACTTTGTACGCTTAATGCAAGTTAGCAACCCGTTAATCCTAACGCCTGCTTGAAACTCATATCTACCAGTGGTAGTTTCATTTAAGAACGCTAGCTTTTGCCACCCTATCGACGATTAACAACCTTTTTTCAAATGGCGATTATTTACATACTGTTCTGGAAAAAATTCTGTGACCAAACTGGGAAGTTTAGT
>JBKEHN010000068.1:0-15006 GCA_046710905.1 Colwellia sp. | reverse complement strand
TTACTCGCTCTATCATGTTTTATACTAGTACTGACATTAACCATGATGGTAAAAATCAAAATACTAACCATATAGTAATTTAATGTGATTGAATCCCTTATGGCTATTGATCATCTAACAAGTTAAAACAGTTAAGTCGGTTAACAATACTGAAACGTATTTTTCTAGCATATAAGCTAAAATAAGAGAAGTCATAATTTTATCGTGATCTCATAGGAATACTTTCAAGTGAATTTAATTAAGTCGACCTTCCTGATGTCTAAAACAGATTTATCGCCTAGTGTGATAAATATAATAATTTATCAATGATATCGCCCGTCTGTGGAGCTACAAAATTTTATTATTGACGCTTATTGATCCATTTGCAATTATATAAAATCTATTTAGTAGCGATTGAGATTTAGGAATTATTATGAAAGTACTTCACACTTTGGCAATAATTATTTTTACGACTTTGTTGACTGTAGGTTGCAGCGGTGGTGATAGTGATAGTGGTGGTTCTGATGTTAATAATACACCTGTAGCTGAACCACAAACGCAGACCTTTAATGAAGGACAAAGCTTTAAGCTAATACTTGTTGGTACTGATGCCGATGATGATTCCTTGGTTTATGAAGTTATTACTGAGCCAAACAGTTTGTCTGTCAGCCTCGAAGGTAATCAGATCACGCTTAGCCCAATAGACCCGTTCTTTTTTGGCCAAGACAGTTTCCAGTTTTCAGTGACTGATCCATCTAATGCAAGCAGTACTGCCAAAGTTACACTCAATATTTTGGCAGTAGACAATGCGCCAAACGCAGGCAATAATGATGTCTGGATATTAGATGAAGACAGCGAAATCATTAAGTCGCTAACTTTTGGCGACGTTGACAATACCACCGACGAACTGACACTAAAAATCGTCTCTGCTCCTAAGAACGGTAGTTTAATTGAAGACAGTAGCTCAACGCCTGATAATCGTCTGTTCCGTTATGTCCCCAATACCAATTATTTTGGCACTGATACTTTTAGTTATCAAGTGACTGATCCTGAAGGTTTGCAGAGTCCCATCGGTAACATAGACATTGTCGTCAATAGCGTGAATGACATACCCATTGCTGTTGATAAGCAAGTTCAAATTAACGAAGACGCGCCAGCAACAACGCTAACTTTAGAAGCAACTGATGCCGACGATAGCGAACTGACGTTTGAAATCATCTTAGCAGCAAAATTAGGTAGTTATACTCTCGATGGAAATCAATTGACTTACCTACCTAAGCCTAACGTAAACGGCACTGAAAGCTTAGCCTTTACTGCCACTGATGTACAAGGTAACACCTCATTTCCAGCTGATATCGTTATCGAAATTATACCGGTTGAAGATGCACCAGTGCCAGAAGCTGGACGTGCTTTTGCTTATCAACCTACGGGGCGTGAAATCAGTTTTGAACTGAAGGGCACTGACGCTGAAACCTCAGATTTAGATTTGCTATTCACCCTAGATGATAGTGAGACCGAGCAAGGTGTTGCTATCATTTTAGTAGGTAGACAGGTTAACTATATCCCACCTACTAACTTTATTGGAGAAGATACCTTCAATTTCAGTGTTAGCGATGGCCAGCAACAGGTTTCAGTAACCTTTACCATAGAGGTAGCGAAGGCCTATCCTAGTAGTGTTAGAATTAGTAAACCAGAGCCATTTTTCATCCAAGGCGATCAAAGCTTTTCCTCTAAATTCCAGCCACCAAGAGAAGTTACCTTAACTAACCGCTACGATATGTTTGAAACTGAGGTAACTAATGGCCAGCTCATGGAGATATTATATTGGGCGATCGATCCTAATCAGGATGGTGATCGTAGCGATGCCTGGGTTAAAGTCGTTGCGGTAGATAATGACCTGGATGATCCTGATTCACCAATCTATAATTTCGTCTATCTTGTCGACAATAGCCCGCTGAACCCTAGTGAATCCTTATCGGATAAACCCTTGTTTCGATTATTTCCGGTTCAATGCGGGGTAACGCTTTTAGATCGCTGTATTTTCCCGCAGATTAAATGGCAGAACGACCAATTTGATTTGGTTGATACGCTGTTTCATCCCGATGGCGACATAGATAGTCGACGAAAACATCCAGCCATTTCAACAACGCGCGAAGGTGGGTTGTTTTTTGCCTGGGCCATTAATCAACTTTTAGGGTTACCGCAGACTATCAGTTTGGTAGACTTCAGCGTTGATACTACACTTCCTGGTTTCCGCTTGCCGACAGAAGCTGAATGGGAATGGGCTGCTGATGGGGGCTGGGATGGCGCGAAATATACCTGGTGGTTTGAGGATAACTCTAGCACCCAGGTAGAGCCTGATGGTTCTTTTTCAAACTTTTTTGCCAGTGGTGATGTCTATGAACGTTATGAAAGGCCAGTAACCGAAACCACATATCCTGAAACGACACCGGTTAAGTATTACTCAGCCAATACTTTTGGCCTCTACGATATGCTAGGAAATGCTGCCGAGTGGGTGCTCGATATTTTTGATCCAGGTGCGTATGACCCGGCAGGTGACTGCTTTAACCAAAATGTTATTCCTCCCGCTCCTATACCTAATTGTTTTGGGCCAGCGGTTACCGATCCATTAATTACCTCAGCCTCGTCAGACAATGGTGACACATCTCGTGGCGGTCATTGGAATTATGAGCCTGCGGTGTTTACTAATGCGCAGCGAGATAACCGCACAGCACTAGCGCTTTCCCATGATGGTTTTAGATTAGTTAAGCCCGACTTATAAAGTTTGCTTTAAATAGCTTTCAGTCCTTTAGCAACAGTAAAGATTCCAGTAATTGGAAGAATATGGTGTTACTGAAATTTGAAGATATTTAATAATACTTTTCTTAAATAGACGCTCTATACTGAGATTATTTTTTATGGCGTGTAACTGAACGGGATAAGATTTCACCTAAGAAAATAGCGTTCAAATAATAGAGTAGCGGTTTTAAGATAAAAACGTCTTAAGGTTTACAGATACTAATCTCATCATACCTAGTAAATCAGATCTACTAGGTATGATTAAATTCAGTTATAGCTTACATCAATAAAAAATATGTTACTTAAGTTGCGCTTTTATGATTGCTTGCTGCTCAGCTTTATTAATTTCATTTGCTATAGCTTTTGGTGAACCTGTATTTCGACATAACCAATAGTATGCACCAGGTACAATGAATAAGGTAAATATACTGGCCAGCGATACACCAGCAAAAATTACCACACCAATAACCATTCTACTTTCTGCACCTGGTCCGACAGCCAAAACTAGCGGTATTGCACTGGTTACAGTAGTAAAGGTTGTCATTACAATAGGACGTAAACGTTGCTGCGAGGCACTAATTAATGCCTCTTCAAAAGCAATACCTTTATCTCGTAACTGGTTTGCAAACTCTACAATTAAAATACCATTTTTAGCTGCTAAGCCTATCAGCATGACAATACCAATTTGGCTGTAGATATTTAAACTCATGCCCATTAACTCGAGTCCCACAAGTGCACCAACCAGTGCTAAAGGTACCGTAAGTAAAATAACAAAAGGATGAATAAAACTTTCAAACTGCGCAGCTAATACTAAATAAGTAATTAATAATGCCAATAAGAACACAAATAAAATAGAGCTACCTGATTCTTTTAACAATAACGACTCACCTTTATAATCCACTTGCACATGTTCTGGTAATTTATTCTTGGTTACATCAACAAGAAAATCTAAAGCATCACCTAAAGCGTAACCATCAACCAAGTTCGCCGTCACCGTAATACTACGTAAGCGGTTATAGCGATTCAGTCGAGATGATGTCGCATTTTCACCAATATTTAATACACTAGCTAATGGAATTAATTTATCTGTTGTTCTAGAACGTACATAAAGATTATCAATATCTGTTGGACTTTGAAATTGCCTTTCATCACCCTCAACAATTACATCATATTCTTCACCCCGATCAACAAACGTAGTAACACGCCGTTGACCAAGCATAGTCTCTAAGGTCTTTGCTATATCACCGACGGGTACACCTAAATCATAGGCACGTTCACGATCTATTTGAACTAATAATTGAGGATAGGTTTCTTGATAGTCACTATTAATATTCGACAAGTTAGGATTCTTTTGTGCTTCAGTGATCAAGATATCACGCCATTGAGCGAGTTCTTCGAAAGTATTACCCTGTAGAACAAAAGACACAGGAGAATTACCGCCACCGCCACCACCAATACCACGGCGCATAATAGCAAAGGCACGTACATCAGTAACACTTTGCATATCGCCGTTTATCTTATTAATAAAACTAAAAGTATCAATGCTACGTTTACCCCATTCAGGTAATCCAACGATAGCAATACCACCACTGCCACCAAAACCAGGTACACGTACTAACACTCGTTCCAATTCACCTTCTACTTGATAACCTAAAAGCTTCTCTTCAATTTTATGCATGTTTTTAATATTATTTTCATAGCTTGCGCCTTCTGCGCTTTGCATCATTAAAAAGAAATTACCGCGATCTTCTTTAGGTGCGTATTCAGAAGGTAATTTATTAAACAGTAAAAAGACGGCTGCTAGTGCTAAGCTCAACACGAGCACGATAAGCATAGGTTGATGAATACTACTTTTGAGTGCGCGGCCATAAGAGGTTTCAAAACGAGCAAAAGCGCGATCTAACTTTTGACCAAAGGAAGAACTCCGTTCTTTGTGCTTCAACATTTTTGAACACATCATTGGTGTCAATGACAAAGCAGTTAGGCTTGAAAAGATTACTGCTGCAGCTATAGCGATAGCAAACTCAGTAAATAATCGTCCCATATTACCAGATAAAAAGACCAGAGGTACGAAGACAGCAACAAGTACTAAAGTGGTCGCTACAACAGCAAAAGCAACCTCTCTCCCCCCTTCATAGGCTGCCATCAAGGGTGTTTGACCATTTTCGATACGACGATAAATATTTTCAAGTACAACAATAGCATCATCAACGACCAAGCCAATGGCAAGTACTAAGGCGAGTAGTGTTAATAGGTTGATGGAGAATCCAAACCAAGATAACGCCATCATTGAACCAATTAAAGCAACAGGCACAGTAATTGCTGGTATAAGGGTAGCGCGGACATTACCTAAAAATAAAAAAATAACCAATACTACCATCAACATGGCGATAATTAACGTGTTATATACTTCGTCAATCGAGCCTTGAATGAAAATAGAACTGTCATAACTATTAGTAATAGTGGTACCAACAGGTAAAGTATTACGAATAGCGATCATCTCTTTTCTTGCTGACTTAACAACATCTAAGGTATTACCTTTTGATTGCTTGATTACACCTAAGCCAACCATATTCTTACCATTACCACGAAACATGTTTTCATCATCTTGCGCGCCAATAAACACTTCAGCAACATCACCTAAACGTACCAATGAATTATTTTCAGAACGAGCAATAACCATATTGGCAAAATCTTGCTCTGATAAATAACTACGTTCTACTCGAATAGAAAAATCTCTATCTACCGACTCAATTCGTCCTGCTGGTAATTCAACATTTTCCTCACGTAAAGTACGTTCAATATCCTGTACGGTAATATTACGGGCTGCCATAGATGCACGGTTAAGGCGTATTTTCATCGCATAGGTACGTCCACCACCAACTCGAATACGAGCAACACCATCAACCACGGCAAAACGGTCAACTATATAACGATTTGCATAATCGGTAAGCTCTAAAGTACTCATGGTTTCACTTTGTAAAACAAACCAGACAATAACGTTTTCATCATCATTAGCTTTAGATACTTCGGGGGGATCTGCTTGCTCAGGTAAATTATTGAGGGCCCTTGATATACGGTCGCGTACATCATTAGTTGCTGCATCAATATCACGATCTAAATTAAATTCAATCGTAATGCTAGAACGACCTACACGGCTATTTGAGTTAATGGTTTTAACCCCTTCAACGCCACTGATCCTATCTTCAAGTAATTGAGTTATTTTAGTTTCAACTATTGCCGCTGATGCACCTGGATAATTGGTACTGATATTAACAATAGGTGGGTCAATATCGGGATATTCTCTTAATGGCAACATTAAGAAAGCGACAATACCAAAAGTAATAATAAGTAAGTTTATAACGGTTGCAAAAACTGGTCTTTTAACCGATAAATCAGATAAAATCACTAGCTGTTGCTCCCATTTTCAGGCGCAGTAGCTTCTGTTTTATCTTCTTGTCCAACAATACTGACAACAGAGCCATCACGGAGTTTAAGGGCTCCTTCTACAACCACTTGTTCGCCTTCAAGTAGGCCTGATATCACTTCCACCACACCAGGATGACGTCGTCCAATTTTTATCGCCTTACGTACGGCTTTTTCTTCTTTAACAACAAAAACATAATGACTACTTTCTATAGGGATAATACTGCTTTCTGGTAATTGTAGGATATTTTCTACTTGCAATAACACGTTAATATTAAGCAACATACCTGGGCGGAGCTTTAACGCTTTATTATTAATGGTAGCGCGTACTTTAATACTACGCGTACTTGAATCAATGCGACTATCAAGCGCAGTAATTTTTCCTATAAACTCTTTATCTTGGTAGGCACTGTTAAAAGCAGTCACTTGTTGACCCACATGAATATGGGTAAGTAAACGCTCAGGTAAATAAAAGTCAACCTTCATACTACTTAAATCATCTAAGCTAGTGATAACATTACCAGCATCAATATAGGCTCCTTTACTCACTTCACGAAAGCCCAGCACACCAGAAAATGGCGCACGAAGTGTTAAATCATTTAATTTAGCGTTTGCACTAACAAGTTGTGCTTCAATTGCTTTGGTTTTTGCTTGTTGCTGCTCTACTAAAGACTTAGAGGTGGCTCTGCTTGACAACAACTCAGTTAAACGCTTTAAATGCGCCTTTGATTCAGATAAATTGGCGGTTAACTCGTTAACTTTTGCCAGTTCCTCTTGATTATTTAATTTAACTAGCAATGCACCTTTTTTTACGTTTTGACCATCGTCAAAATAAATTTCATCAACAAGGTCTGAATATTTACTGGTAATAATCACTTGCTCATTAGCACGTGCTGTACCTACTGCTTCAACACTCTCAATAAATTCAGCAAGTACCACTGGTACCATTTTTACCGCAACAACACGTTTAAATTTACTTTTTTCCTGTTTAGCTTCAGGCCATTGTAAATAAATAATTAAGGATACTAGAATGGCAACTAAAATAAATAAGGGTAGTCGGCTAGTAAAAGTTGAAGTACTCGTTGGCGCTGTAGATACAGACTTATTTGACATAAAGATTCTCTAATAGCATATTGATAGTAAAATAAAGATTGTATATTCGTCGATTATTTACACACAAATACTATAACCCATAGACCATTTAATAGCATTTACCTAGCCAGTAACTTAGCTTAAAATATTGACCACTTAACGCAAATCAACACAAAAGAGATAAACCTTTGAATAAACTAGCCGTATTAGCCTTCACCGTATTATTATTTCTTAGCTCCATGATGTGGTATCTCGCTAATGGATCTTTAAATGATTATCTTAAAAGCCAAGTTATATTACAGAGTGAATACTATAGCGATCAACAAGCAACACTACTCAGCGCAGACTTCTCAAATAATACTGGCATCACTAGCTTTAATGACTTTTCCTTAAGTAATATCGAAGGCTTAACTCAGCCACAGTTATTTATTATTGATAACATTAGCGCACAATTGGCAGCAGTACCTACTCAGCAATTAGATTCACCAAGTATACAGAAAAAAACAACCACTCTTGTTGATATTAAAGAAGTTCGCTTTGGCCATTTACAGGCTTGGTCTGAGGAGTTTAAAACGACTACCTCAGGTGAAACAAATATAGAAATAGTGTTAAAAAAAATTAGTACGCAACTCGCCAAAGATTATCCAGCGCTGTATCCACAAATAAGTGCTGAGCTATACGCAAAATTATACCCTGAGCGTAGTGAAAAATTAGCCTTAGAAGATTTAAATACAAAAAAAATAGTTCAAGAGATTGAAATCAATCAAGCGGTAATAGCCTCCAATGAAGCTAAATATAAAAAACGCCTGTTAGGTAAAGCACAGACTCGCATTATCATCACATCAGTGATAATTGAACAGTTGACACTAACCATCATTAAAAACAATAAAACGATAACAAAAAATTTACAAAATGTAGAGCTTGGTCGTTTTGGTGGTGAAAATGGTTTAGCGAGTAATCAATTAGGTGGTGAACTACTTAAAAAAATATTAGCTCAATTAATCAATACAGAACAAACTAAGGCAGTAAAAATAGAAACTAATATACAAAAAAAGCCGTAATAAATTAATATTTATATTGATTAAAAATTTACTATAGTTAATCAGTTTTTGCAGATACAGATCAAAGAAATAATTTTATATTAGTATTAATATTAGTATAAAATTAACTTATGTTTTCTATGAAACCATTAATCTCTGTTACCGACTTAAAGAGTAACTACACCTATGTATGCCAATGAAGCTTACTGTCAAAGGCTATCAAGAAAATGAGCGACTTAAGATTGATACGCGTAGCGTAACGCAGCAACAAATGCCTAAAGTAGTGCTTGATCGATTACCAGCTACACTTATAAAGGGTTTTTCTTGGCAAGGTTTATTACAACTTATAAAGTAAATAAAGACTAAATAATTAAGGATTAAGCATGTCTTGGAAGAATACTGAAAATCACTATGGTTCACTGTCAATTAAGATGCATTGGTTGATGGTACTTTTAATGATTTTTGTTTTTGTCAGTATTGAAGGCAGAGTCTTTTTTGAAAAAGGCACTGAACTGCGAGATCTATTCAAGATGACGCACTTTATGCTAGGTTTATTGGTTTTTATTTTAGTCTGTGCCCGTCTTTATTTACGCAGTGTACAAGTTACCCCAAAAATAACTCCTCCACTGTCGTCTATACAAGCTTGGGGGGCAGGAATGGCTCACCTAACGCTTTATGTTTTCATGATTGCAATGCCAATATTTGGCTGGTTTGTGCTTAGTGCAAAAGGTAAGGTTATTCCCTTTTTCGGACTAGAACTACCAGCACTTATTGCTTATGACAAACCTTTTGGAAAAATATTAGAAGGTTGGCATAAAGAGATAGGCTCATGGGGTTACTACCTTATTACCTTTCATGCCTTAGCTGGCTTAGTACATCATTACATTCAAAAAGACGACACCCTAACGCGCATGTTACCAACAAAGAAAAAGAGTTAACTAAGATCCTTAATGGATCTAGATAATAATAAAAACTCAACGAGCTAGGGAACTAGCTCTTCGCTACATTCAATAAAAATAGTTTTACTGCCATCACAATGTAAATCCGCAATTAAATGTGGTGAGCCATCATCATTAAGTTCTAAATAACCCAGGCCACTTTTAGGTTGCAGCCTTTGGTGGGCTAACTTCAACTTTTTATCTTGCCCATCAATTATTAACTTACGCCCTTTAATTCTCATGGAACGGCGTTTAGTAAACAAGTTAAGTGGTGAATATGGCCCATACAACCAACGATTCATCCGATCAAACAAGCCAATAAGTACTTGAGGAAATTGGTTCTTAATACCACTGGAAGTAATTTGCCAAATATGTGGCGAATGCTGACGAAACCTTAGCTCAATATCATAGACAAAAGAGTAATGTACATCACCTGAGAGAATAATAAAGTGTCGCGGTGTTTTAGGATGCTTAAAAATATTTAATAAGGTACTTGCGGCGCCAGGATGTGCCATCCAATTTTCAGCATCTACTGCCAATGGCTGACCTGCTAAGGTGACGATTCGTTGTATCGTTTCGATAATCTTAACACCAAAAATTGGTGCCGGTGATACCAATAATATCGAATCATGGCTGATCAATTCTTGTTGTAATTCACATAAAGCCTCCCAATCCATTAGCCCTGAGGGATCATCTAAAGAATGTTCTGAGCGCCAGCGACGTGTTCTACTATCAAGCACCACTAGCTTAGGATTACTATCAAGGGTGTAATGCCAGTGGGAAAATTTCAATAAATAGTCAATGAACTTATCTTGAGGGCATAAGTCTTGCGAGGCTATATCTTGTGAATATGAGTCACCTAAGCCGGTAACTTGTAGGTCTGAGTCTTGTTGTTCGGGAGTGGCTACTTTTGCCTTAATATGAGCAACTTGATAAGCATTGGCAATGTGATAAAAATCACCAGTAAATTGTTTGGGATCATTACCCCACCCCTGGCATAACCAATAAGCAAACAAACTATTACCAATAATACGTTTTGCTAGTGGATCTTGATAAGCAGCATTTTCCCAGGCTGCGGTTAAGTTCCAATCATCGGTAACATCATGGTCATCAAAAATCATATAAGTTGGTATGTGTGCTAACAAACGTCGCACTTTACCCAAACCACTAATAAAATCTTTTATAGCAGCTAATTCTTGCTGATGAATCGCTTTATATTTTATTGGGACGTTAAAACCTTCTAGTTCAACCTGCTGCCATAACGTAGGAGACCATACTAAACAATACATCGCAATATTTTCAGCAAATGTCATTACGTGATTATGAGCATAAGTAGAGGTAAAGATGGAGTGCTGCTTATTTGATATAAAGCTTGATTTCACAAAAGAGGATCTAAACCAAGACGTAGATGAAGTACTTTTAGGTAACAGTAACTGACGTTGAAAATATTGTTCATCAAACTGATAAAGTTCATTACTACAGGTAATACCCTGCTCGGCTAAATTTTCATCAGTAAATTTTTCATCATTTAAGCCCAATAATGCGATGACTTGATGAATAGCATAAAGTGTGACGCCAGCAACATGGTCTGCATAGATTTGATCGCCAGACATCATCAATAACGTCGGTCTTTTCTCAACATCTATTAAAGTTTTTCCAACTAAATCATCACCAGCTAACAAACTATCTTGGCTAGCATGATGAGGATTTCGACACGAACCATGCAGTAAGTTATTAATATTTTCTTGAATGATAAAAGAAGGTCTACCTTTACCTGCAAAGGTTAAATCAGGAATAATATCAGCTAGACATTTAGTGTTTTGTTGAGAATAAAATGGAGATTTATTTTGAGGGCTATGTCGAGTTTGAGCAGAATTACTTAACAGTAAATCATATTCGATATAAGTATCGACAGGTAAGTTAATACTTACGTCCAATAAGTGAACAACAGCATATTCACCAACTCTAAATGTTGTTAAATTAGTCTCGTTAAGCCGAGCTATAAATATTGGCTGTTTTTTAATTGAGCTAACATCACTTAAGTTATCATCACCTGAGTACTCATCACTTAAGTAACATTGAAATTCACCACTACACTCAAACGGACTAAGCCACCACAGCACTAATTGTTGTGATGTTAAACGTCGTAGTATTGGCCCTACTAAAATATCTGCTAGCACATAGACCTCTGCTATTTATTATATGTGAAAAGTAATCGCGAAAACCAATAACTAAAGCAAATGACTAAAACGAGGAAACAATAAATATTTATCTCGTATCCTCCCTTAATAGCAAGACGAGGTTGTGACCTTATGTAATCTATTTCCGCTATGATACAAATTACATAAAGAGACTTATCAATTATCATTGGTCAAATTTACGTTATAAATCCTTCATCGCTCAATCACTATTCGATTTACTAGACTGTCTTGTTCATCCTAACTTTAACATAATAAAACAATTGGAATCAAATACTTACCCTTAATCTGTGATAGCGTAATAAAATTCATACTAAAATGGCTAAAAATCGAAAAGAACTGATCTTGATCATGCTCACTTTTTCCGCTTCCTACATCTGTTTATCACAGCATAGATAAAAACTTGGTATGGTGGAATGTAACTTAAGTTTAAATCTGTATTTATTTTATTACATTATCTGTTCTCTTAAACGCCTTCTATAGGCTGCTCTTAATGGATGATGATTTATGATATTTATTTATCTAGCAAGATGGTAGTTGACGCCATTGAGGGCAAAAGCGTCAATATAAATGTGTGGTAAGTACTGTACTAAGCAAATGCACTTAATCTTTTTTAAGTTCATTAGCTTTAAGTAGCATTGATTTACTTTCTTCGAGAAAGTCACCTGCGTAATCACCAAACCAATCGGAGACATGATTAAACATATTAACAAAGGCATCTTTATCATTAAGGCTAACATCTTCAAGCAACTCTAAAAATCGATAAGCAAAACGTTTCATCATGCCAACATTGTCTTTATTAGCAAAAATGATATCCGCATAAAGGCAAGGATCTTGAGCAAATAATCGCCCAACCATAATCAGCTCTAATCGATAAATAGGAGAGCTCATCGCTACTAATTTTTCTATATCAGCCCCTTCACTCATCAAGTGATAACCATAGGCAATGGTAGAAAAATGTCGCATAACTTGTACCATCGACATAGCTTCATCGTGTTCATGGGCTTGTACGGGATAAATTTTAGCGCCCCATACTTTAAATTGCTGTAATAGCCACTGATATTGTTCAGGGTAACGCCCTTCACAACTAATAATCGTTTGCTTAATCAAACTAGTAACATCAGGGCCAAACATTGGATGTAAACCAACAATAGGACCCGCATGTACCTTTTTCATTTCAAATAATGGTGATTCTTTAATACTAGTTAAATCGGCAAGAATACAGTTTTTAGGTAAATTATTAAGATGACGAATAACCATTGAAGTTAAGTGGATAGGTACGGCGACAATAACCAAACCTGCTTCAGCTAAAATAGCGTCACTGTTTGGCCAGTCGTTTTGTTCAAGAATGGCAACTTGGTAATCAGAGCGCTGAAATAAGTCAACGAAAATAGCGCCTAGTTGCCCTTTACCGCCTACCACCACAACCTTTTTACACTCAGGATTAACACAGCGATAACCACTAGCATCTTGACTAACGTAGGAGTCACGCATTAAACGACGTAAAACATCTTCAATTAAATCAGGTGATAAACCGGCATCACTTGCTTGCAAACGTCTTTTTACAAATAAACTAGCTTCACGTGCTGGGTCGTAAATAGGCTTACCCACGTTACTTTTTAACTGACCTACTTTACTGGTAACAGCAAGTCGTCTGTGCAGTAACTTAACTAAATCGCTATCAATTTTATCAATTTCATCACGTAGTTTTGTTAACTTTTTATCAAAGTCGGGATCTGAATTGGTCATTACACTCTCTTATATAAAGCAGATTGCTTAAAGTCTTTTCTTAATGCAGGAGCACAAAACCTTAAAATAGAAAACGCGACAGAAGCCGCGTCTAATTAAAACACTTCACCTATTTAAGTTAGGCAAATAAATATTAAGCAATACGCGAGGTTAAACAACCAGATAGTTGTGCATCAGCATCCGCTAATAATTGTTCGGTTTCAACAAAATCAATACAAGCATCAGTAACCGATACACCGTATGCTAAGTCTTCTTTAGCCAAATCGCTGCTTTGATTACCCGCATTAATATTACTTTCTAACATTATACCAATAATCGATTTATTACCCGCACAAATTTGCTTAATAACATCGTGTGCCACAATTGGTTGACGGGTGTAATCTTTACTTGAGTTACCATGACTACAATCAACGATTATACCTGGTTCAAGACCTTGTTTAGCTAATACTTGTTCGCACTCAGCAATACTTTTTGAATCATAATTAGGGGCTGCACCACCACGTAAAATAACATGACCATCAGGGTTACCACTGGTTTGTATCAAGGCAACCTGCCCTTGACGGTTTATACCCATGAAGTGATGCGGTGAAGCAGCTGATTGTAATGCGTTTACTGCTACGCCTAAGCTACCATTAGTACCATTTTTGAAACCAATAGGCATAGATAAACCACTGGCCATCTCACGATGAGTTTGTGATTCAGTAGTACGGGCGCCAATGGCTGACCAGCTAAATGCTTCGGCTAAATATTGTGGGCTGATAGGATCAAGCGCCTCGGTTGCCAGTGGAAGACCAAGCTCTGTTAAGTACAGAATCAATTCACGAGCTTTTCTTAAACCTGTTTCAACATCAAACGAACCATCCATATGCGGATCGTTAATTAAACCTTTCCAACCAACGGTGGTACGTGGTTTTTCAAAATAAACACGCATAACAACAAACAAAGATCCCTGGTATTTATTGTGTAGTGCTTTTAACTGGCGAGCATAATCCTTAGCAGCTTCAACATCATGTACAGAACAAGGTCCTGAAATAACGAGTAAGCGAGGATCACGTTTATGGATTATGTCGCTAATCGTTTTACGCGATTGCTGAACAAACTCACGACCTGATTCTGGAAGTGGTAATTCAGCACGAAGTGCTTCAGGGGTAATTAAGACATGTTCGGCATTAACATGAATGTTATTTGAGCTAGTTGGCACGACTGATAATTCGTTGGTTGTTGTCATTATTTTTTCCTTAATTTGAATATTTCTAATGAATAGAACGTCAAAATTTATTTTAATATATCTCTAAATTTCTTTAAAGAGGCTGTACGCTAGCTAAATAAACAGATTAAACATGTGAAATTCAAGGTAAGAAAATAGAGACTAATAAGGGCTACAGCTCAACCAAAAACAAAAACAGTAAAACGTAAAGATTTAAGTACGCGATTTGTATCGTTATTTTTACACTCTTTTTTACTCTTGTATAGTATTTATTATAAAAAATAATAGAAAACTGAGTAAAAAATTTATTGATGAGAAATCTGACTCATCATTGTGGTTATCTCTTAGGCCGGAATCTAGTTTTAGATGGCGTTAAAAATGAAAGTACATCAACGCTAAAAACAATAGATTGCCGACAACACACCTTGGGAATGACGTGCCCCCCTATCTAATCATTGTGGTTATCTCTTAGGCCGGAATCTAGTTTTAGATGGCGTTAAAAATGAAAGTATATCAACACTAAAAATAATAGATTGCCGATAACACACCTCGGGAATGACCTGCCCCCCTATCTAATC
>JBKEHN010000067.1:0-15286 GCA_046710905.1 Colwellia sp. | reverse complement strand
TCTATTCTATTCTTTAAAATACTCGTGTCAAAAAATAGGTAAGTCTTATTAATAAATCTTTGATTAGTAGATTAATAAGTAACTCTTTGATATTAATATAGATCATTTTTTATTTTGTATTCGATATTTCACAGCTATTTCATCAAGTTCATCATGATAATAAAAATAAAATATTTTTAGTTTATAGAGCAGTTAAAGTATGGGATATTAGCGCCAATTAAATAGGGCCTATGAAGCGGACATTACTGAGAGGCCTATAAAACACTGTTATATCAAGGAATCATTATGTACTCTAAAAAATCTCGTAGATTAAGAAAAAAGCTGTTTTTAGACGAATTTGCTACCATGGGCGTTGAATTAGATTGTAATTTAACCTGCAAGAATGAGTCTGACTTAGAAATAATAATGGACGATTTTTACGCTTATACTGGAACACTAAACTTATGTATAGGTGGTGGTGGTGATTTAAGCTCCTTTGCTGGTTTTATTTCTTCTCAACAACGTTATGGTTCCGTTACTGAAGCTGATATATCAAGTATCACTCATTGGTTAAAAGAGCAAAATATAGTAGCAGAATTTAATATTGGAAAACTTGTAGACGTTAACTATAGCATCTAATAAATAATAAGAGGTGTCACCTACACGACACCTCTTATTTATTAGCTTTTAGCTAAACTTTCTAATGCTTGTATTTCTACTGTTATTTTTTCAGCTTCAGCGGTAATCAACGAATAAGATTTAATATCTCCATTTCTTTGTGCATGCATAGCTTTTTCTAGCATGGCTTCATAGCGTTTATTTAATTTTTTGATTGGATCTTTTTTAAATATTGAAAACATTTTTAATTACCATTTAGTTGGGTCTCCATCTATATACGTTTATAAAGGTATTTTAGTTTTTATTATTTGAATTTAAAAATGAAATATTAGTGTCTGTTGATCTCTAGAGATTGTTTTGCCACTATTTGTTGGCTATTTATACAAGGTAGAGCTTTGGTAATGTGGTTATTCCACATAAAAAGCCGATAACGCGGTAAAAATGGCCAACAAAGACTGTCTAAAGGATTCGGCTAAAAGCGTTTTACTTTTTATTAAGTAGTATTTGCTTAGCCTAACGAGGCTACATACTAGCCACCGCGATTAAAACGCTTTTATCTCGAGTAAAATTTAATCGCGAAAGATCTACAGAGCCGACTATTTACGATTTATTTATCTCATTAGAATGTAATTTTACCGATTACCATGTCTTTAAACATAACCTAGTCTCCCATCAAACTATAAAGTGGATATGTAAAAGTAGCGGGTCTATTCTTGTCAAATATAAAATGCCCTACCCAAGCGATACCATAACCAATAAAGGGTATAATCAACAATAAATATAAGCTACCAAATATTGCAACATAAAAAACAGTAAAATAATAAGAGAAGAGTCAACAAAATGAAGTCGGCGAGATATCAAGTTAGTATGCTGACTGAGATAAAATGGGTAAAAGTCGGCAAATCTTTTTGTCATCCTACTCACCTTAAATATTTACTCTATTAATCTCATAAAAAACATATAACATGTTACTGAGCACCTAAAATTACTAGTGTAAACTTGTACGAAGTAAACATAATCAGCGCTTACGTATTTTATTATTTAGCGTTTTTTGCATCTGTTAAAATCCTTGTATCTAGCTTAACTGACTGTTTAAAGTATTTCTCTTTAACTTAAAGATAAGATACATCAGAGAAGAATTTATCTACCATAACCCGGCTTGGAAAATAAAGACTAAAACAGGGCTTATCAGCGCTTCTGTTTTAGATTTTAAAACATCACTAACGATAAAGTTGACACCAAAATCATTGCCAAAAGGTTAAGTATTAGTATCATATTTGTACCATACTGTAGATACTTTATAGTCAATAATTTCTAATCCTATGCTGCTCACAAAAGATATATACCCGATCCAAATTGAATAAATAGATAACACAGTAAAGGCTGAATAGCCGTATAGTGCTTAGTCAATCAGAAAACCAGTCATATTGTTATACTGCATAGCCGATATTATCGAAATACTACACTGGTTAGTTCTCAAATAAGCACTAGTGAATGGTCGGTTTTTGCTGGTCCCACTTACTTCCTTGCCAGTTCGATATAGTTCCAACAGCTTCACAGGTATCACAATGCCACTCAATAATATCAATTGCGATAATTTCGGCTTTAACGTCACCCTCACACAATATTGAATCCGCACGGCTATTACATTTTAAATCAACATCAATGAGTGGTTTTTCGATATTTTCAGAAACCAATAATACTATTTTAGTAACAAATTTAAAAACCGTTTTTGCTTGTTCTGTAAGTTCTAAGTTATTGCCTTCTTCGTCAAGAAATTGTGTTAATTTTACTTTTAACGGCATCTTTTTTTAATCCAAGGGTGCTAATGCCCCTAAGATATAGTACTTAGTGCTTTAGGTACATTATTGCTAATTTTATATTCTCTAGATGACATTACACAGTTTACTTCTAGGACGCTTTTATTCTACATAAGAACTGTCCGTCTTCGATATTTGTGGTGCCTACTTATGAGATAATTATATATAACATCATAAACAGGCAGGCTGTACTCAAACGACAATTAATCCAGGTAGCCGCTGCCAATGGCACTAAAGGGAAGCTCTAATCCAAGCTCAGGTACTTGAAGACCTATCCAAGCGATAAAAGTATTGCTATTAGGACCAGGGAAAATACTGTACTCATTTATCCAAGGGTAAAGAGCGATAGCCTGCTCAATCTTAGGAATAAGTATTGAGGCTTTATCACCTTTAATCGAAAGTAATAAATCAGGTTTTGATCCATACCAGTACCTATCTGGTGTAAGAGTTTGATATTGCCTAATTGCAGGTAACCCGCGTTTTACTTGCCAGCCTATTACCTCATAAACACTATATTCAGTCGCTTGCTCTGCTTTAATTGCTACCCAAGGATGAACAGCAAACCAGCCGCGCCAACTAAAAGCATCCGCCGCATAAAATTCAATGATGGCTCTGTTGTCTTCACTTGGCGCCGTTGCAATACCTGCAGGCTGTCTAGTCGCTGTGCGCCAATCATTATTCGAACAAGCACTGATAAATAATACAACGCAGATAATACTAAAAAATCTCATATTCCTTCCCATACACTGGTTAATTTATAACTTTCAATTACTCTTACAATGTGCGATTTTTGTAATTTTTTGCTTAGCTGATTTCTTTTATTGCCCGTCCTATTCCATCTACCGTTAAAGGAAACATCTTGCTATCAATCAACTGATTGATCAGTGATATAGATTGATAATATGACCATTGCGGCTCAGGTTGTGGGTTTAACCAAGCAACTTTAGTAAAGTGACTGGTTATTCTATTCATATAGTCACTTCCTGGTTTTTCATTCCAGTGCTCAACACTTCCGCCTGGCGCAATTATTTCGTAGGGTCCCATGGTCGCATCACCAACAAATATTACTTTATAATCCGAGCCAAAAGTTCTTATGATTTCTTCTATATCAATAGTTTCGGTGTAGCGTCTTGCATTGTCTCGCCATACTTTTTCATAAACGCAGTTATGAAAATAAAAGAATTCTAAATATTTAAATTCACTGTGCGCCGCTGAGAATAGTTCTTCACAAGTATGAATGTATTCATCCATAGAGCCACCAATATCAAAAAACATTAACACTTTTACTGCGTTATGACGTTCTGGCTCCATATGGACATCTAACAAGCCACCATTTTTCGCCGTTGATATTATGGTAGTATTGATATCAAGCTTTTCACTAGCACCAGTACGGGCAAATTTTCTTAATTTTTTCAATGCTAGCTTTATATTTCTAGAGCCTAACTCTCGGTCTTGGTCAAAGTTTTTAAACTCGCGTTTATCCCAAACTTTTACCGCGCTATTATTTCGGTTTTTGTCCTGCCCTACTCTAATACCTTCGGGATTATAACCATAGGCACCAAAAGGAGAAGTACCGCCGGTGCCAACCCATTTACTTCCGCCAGCATGGCGTTTTTTCTGCTCTTCAAGGCGCTCTTTTAACGCCTTCATTAATTCTTCAAGACCACCTAACGACTTAAGCTTTTCTTTTTCTTCGAGGCTTAAGTTCTTTTCAAACTCTTTTCTTAACCAATCTTCAGGTAACAGTCGGTCAAAAATATCTATCTGTTCAATACCTTTAAAATATTCAGCAAAGGCACGGTCATACTTATCGTAGTGAATTTCATCTTTAACCATCACTATTTTGGCAAGGTTATAAAAATCATCGACATCAGCAAAAATCACACCTTTTTTTAATAGTGCGATTAAATCTAACAGTTCACGTAAGCTGCACGGTACTTGGTGTTTTTTTAGTGCCAGAAAAAAATCAATAAACACGGTTATATCACCTGTTTCTTCGGCTCATAAAGGCGAGCTTTTCCAATAACGTAACATCTTGCTCATTTTTCAATAAGGCACCAAATAGCGGAATAATGTCTGATTTATTATCCATTAAAACCTCTTGAGAGATGTCATCAGCCATAAGTAGTTTTAGCCAGTCAATTAATTCAGAGGTAGAAGGCTTTTTCTTAATCCCCTTTAATTCTCTTAATTCAAAAAACACTTCTAGTGTTTGTGTTAAAAGGTCTTGTTTAACATGAGGATGATGCACATCTATAATTTTCTGCATTTCAACTTTAGTTGGGAACTTGATGTAGTGAAAAAAGCAGCGTCTTAAAAAAGCATCAGGTAATTCTTTCTCGTTATTTGAGGTGATAATGATTATTGGTCTTTGTTTTGCTTTAATTACCTGTTGAGTTTCATATACAAAAAACTCCATTTTATCAAGTTCTTGTAGTAAATCATTAGGAAATTCAATATCCGCTTTGTCAATTTCATCAATGAGTAATATCGGTCTTTGTTCTTCTTCAAACGCCTGCCACAACTTACCTTTGACAATGTAGTTACCAATATCATTGACACGTTCATCACCTAGTTGGCTATCTCGCAATCGTGATACTGCGTCATACTCATATAAACCTTGTTGTGCTTTAGTGGTCGATTTAATGTGCCATTGATACAACTTACAATTGAGTGATTTGGCTAACTCTTCAGCTAATTGTGTTTTACCCGTTCCTGGCTCACCTTTAATTAATAAAGGTTTTTCTAATGTGATAGCGGCATTCACTGCTAAGCGAAGATCGTCTGACGCAATATAATTTTCTGTACTTTTAAACATGTTATTACCTATTTAGAGTCTATTGAGAGCCGATTAAAACGCTACTCAGATGACAACTTTTATCGATTAAAAATTGTCAGTATATATTAGCTGAAGATTTATGCTTGTCTGGATAAAAGATAATAGTATTTAGTTCATCGTCTTTATCTTTAACGCATTTGGGAACGAAATAGTAACACCAATAAATGCTAGTAAAAACAGAATAATAAAACAATCGTTTTAATTGTCTGTTTTTATTTTATAATAAGGAAATTACACTATAAAAGGTAAAAATATTATGATTACTATTCATCATCTTAATAAATCAAGATCGAAACGCGTTATTTGGTTATTAGAAGAACTTAAAATAGTCTACACAATAGTAGAACATCAGCGTGACCCTAAAAGTAATTTAGCGCCAGAAAGTTTAAAATTGATACACCCATTGGCTAAAGCACCAATAATTGTTGATGGTGCAATCACCTTATGTGAATCTGGCGCGATAATGGAATATGTTTTAAATCAAGCAACTACTGATAAATTAAGACCCGCGATTAATAGTCCCGAATATTATTATTATCTAGAGTGGTTACATTTTGCAGAAGGCTCGTTAAGTTTACCTGTGATTACAACATTACTAATGTCTATGGAAGATCGGGATGGGACAAAACCATTAGATGGCTACATCGCTAAAGAAATACAACTCGACTTATCTTATATCGAAAGTACATTAACTGAACGCCGCTATTTTTCAGGTGATAATTTTAGTGCAGCGGATATCATGATGACAATAATATTAGAAATTGCTGATAATCTGGGCTTACTGAAAAACAGAATAAAGACCAACGCTTACCTAACGACTATGCAACAACGTAGCGCCTACCAAACTGCAGCAAATTACGGATAATAAAATATTAAATTCGCTGTTGTAATAGCTCATGGAGCTTACGCATAACCATAAAATAACCCTGAGGAATAATCATGAAATTAATCGATTTTTCGATAAATGAAAAAATTGCAGTCATTACCTTAAAAAATGGCAAAGTTAATGCTATTTCGTCTCAAGTAATAACAGAAATAAATAGTGCATTAGATCAAGCAGAAATAGCAGGAGCTGTGGTAATTATAACAGGACAGCAAGGTATATTTTCAGGTGGTTATGATCTAAAAACCATGAAAGAAAGCTCAGCTTCAGCTGTTGCACTAGTTACCGCTGGATCGACCTTAACGCGTCGTATGTTGTCATTCCCATTTCCTATCATTGCTGCTTGTACCGGTCACGCTATTGCTAAAGGCGCATTTTTATTACTCAGTTGCGATTTTCGTATAGGGAGCATAGGTGCATTTAAATTAGGATTAAATGAAGTCGCTATTGGCATGACTATGCACCAAGCAGGTATTGAATTAGCACGTAATCGCGTGCCTATTAATTATTTAACACGTTCAGTGATCAATGCTGAACTATTCAGCCCAGAAACAGCAATAGCCGCTGGATTTCTCGATACTGTTGTTCAACCTGAACAATTGATGCTGACAGCAATGGCGGTCGCTAAACAAATGCTTACGCTCAATATGACCGCACATCACGGTACTAAATTAAGAGAGCGAAAAGAAATATTACATGCGCTAGATGCTGCCATAGAAATAGATTCAACAATGACATTAAATTTGTAGAGCAAGTTTTAAACGTAAAGCATAACATCAGGAACGAAGGTATTAGTCACTTGTTGGTTACTCTTATCTTCGAACCATTTTACTGAATAGAGCGCTGTTGACAGCACTCTATTACGCCCGATGTCATACCCTAAATATTAAAATCTACGCATTTTGATGCCATACTATTGCCGAGCGGTAAATATATTACCAACCGCTCCAATAACATCCAATAATATTGAGTAACATCGAGTAACATCCAATGTTAAGTTACCTTAGTCTGATCAATAGCTTTACAGAACGCAAGACAATCTACAGTTGAGTTGCTAATACCAGACCTTGTTTAATCGCCCGCTTCGCATCAAGCTCTGCCGCCACATCAGCACCACCAATTAAATGGTATGGCTTATTCAAACCCTCTACTAATTCTCTAGCGGGATCTTGACCAGCACAAATAATAATATTATCAACATCGAGTAACTGTTTTTCTCCTGCGATACTTAAATGTAAACCTGCGTCATCAATTTTGTGATACTGGCAAGAAGCAATCATTTTTACTTGCTTGTTTTTAAGGCCCATACGGTGGATCCAACCAGTAGTTTTACCTAAATCAGCGCCGACTTTAGTCTCTTTACGTTGCAGTAAAAACACCTCACGTGCGGGAGCTGATATTTCGGCTTTAACTCCTTCAATACCAGCGCGTGCTTGCAGTGTCATATCAACGCCCCACTCTCTCATATAAGCTTCAATATTTTGACTTGTTGATTCGCCTGAATGAACTAAGTATTCAGAGACATCAAAGCCGATACCACCGGCACCAATCACCGCAACTTTTTTGCCTACCGGCTTTTTATGTCGAAGCACATCAATATAATTTAAAACTTTTTCGTGCTCAATCCCTTCAATAGGTGGTGTACGTGGATTGATACCAGTTGCAATAACGACGTCATCAAAATCACTGGCATTTAGCTCAGCCGCAGTTACCTTAGTATTTAATTTAATGGTCACGCCAGTTAGCTCAAGTTGGCGAGAAAAATAACGAATTGTTTCAGAAAACTCTTCTTTCCCTGGCACTTTTTTGGCGATATTAAACTGTCCGCCTAATTCATCTGCTCCATCAAAAAGTGTCACTTCATGGCCTGCTTCAGCAAGCGCAGTAGAGGCAGACAAACCTGCAGGACCTGCACCCACTACCGCAATTTTCTTTACTGTTTTTGTTGGAATAATATTAATTTCTGTTTCAAAGCAAGCACGAGGATTAACTAAACAACTGGCTATTTTTCCTAAGAACACATGATCTAAACACGCTTGATTACAACCAATACAGGTATTTATTTCATCACTACGACCTTCCGCCGCTTTATTAACAAACTCGGCATCCGCTAAAAAAGGTCGTGCCATTGAAATCATGTCAGCGTCACCATTTTGTAAAACTTCTTCAGCAACTTCTGGCGTATTAATACGATTTGACGTAATCACTGGAATACTAAAATGTTCTTTATATTTAGCCGTCACCCAGGTAAATGCTGCACGTGGTACCTTAGTTTGAATAGTTGGTATACGCGCTTCATGCCAGCCAATACCGGTATTAATAATTGTGGCTCCAGCTTTTTCAATTGCTTGACCAAACTGCACTGCTTCTTCGAAAGTACTACCGCCCTCAACAAGATCCATCATAGACAAGCGGAATATAATAATAAATTTTTCACCCACCACTTCACGAATACGACGAACCACATCAACACCAAATTTTATGCGATTTTCATAGGCTCCGCCCCACTCATCATCACGTTGGTTGGTTCTTAAGGCAGTAAATTGATTAATAAAGTAACCTTCAGAGCCCATCACTTCAACACCATCGTAATTCGCTTCTTTTGCTTTTAAAGCAAGATTAATGAATCCTTGTAGCTCTTCTTCTAACATTTCAGCCGTGGCAGCTTCGGGTTTAAATGGATTAATTGGCGCTTGAATAGCTGATGGTGCAATAGGTTTTTGATTAAAAGCATAACGACCAGTATGTAATATTTGCATACAAATTTTACTGTCATACTTATGTACTTCGTCAGTAATCGCTCGGTGTTTGGCAATATCTTCAGTACTTTCAATCAACTTAGTATCAGGATGGGTAGCACCACGTTTTGTTGGACCATAACCACCGGTTACAATGAGTCCACAACCACCTTTAGCGCGCTCGCCAAAAAAGGCTGCCATGCGTTTGGTACCATCAGGATGCTCTTCTAAACCCGTGTGCATTGAACCCATTAAAATTCGGTTTTTTAGCACAGTAAAACCAAGATCAAGTGGTTCAAACAACTTTGAAAATTTTTGCTGGGACATAGCGGCTCTCTTTTATTACGGGTATGAAACGTTAGGACTTTTACTAATTATATTAAAAATAATCGGTTAAAAATGATCTGTTAAAAATGAAGGGTAAAATACAGAACGCCTCAAAGTTGACACTGTCTAGTTATCGTAGATAAAATATACACCTTAAATATGACACTGTCAAGATTGCTTGTTTATCAGTTTATTGCTAAATTGCTTGTTATGAAAAATACTGAAGAAAAATCAACGTATCACCACGGTGATCTACGCGAAACACTACTACTAGTGGCAACTGAGATGTTGCAAGAAAGTGGTATAAAAGAAGTTTCCTTACGTAAACTTGCTTCCCGTGTAGGGGTTTCTAGAACAGCACCTTACCATCACTTCAAAGATAAAAACGCCCTACTCTGTGGAATAGCCGAAAAGGGTTTTGAACAACTACATCAAATCAATAAATATGGTTCTAAACTTGAAGAAATATCAGTAAAAGAACGTTTTTATCGTTTTATTCATGATTACATTCAATTTGCTAATAACAATCCTGAACTTTACGAGCTAATGTTTGGCCGAACTATATGGAAAGATAAAAGTAGCACCCTTGAACTGCGTGACTCAGCCTATCCTTGCTTTCAATTTCAAGTAGATATGACTCAAGAATGGCAAAAACAAGGGTTGTTCAATGTCGATGATAATGCCTTGCGGGTATCTCAAGTCTTGTGGGGCACAGTGCACGGTATCGCTAAGCTATTTATTGATGGTATATACACTGATAACAGTAAAATTGATGATATCTGTGATTATGCTGTCAGACTATTTTTATCAAATTCGACAAGATAAAAATTCTTTTGTTTATAACTACCTATTAGCTAATAAAAGATGGGATGATAGTCTCTTCAATTATAACTATTAACAGTATTGCTGCTGTTTTTATAATTTACGTCTCTTAAGGACAGAATTTTGAGTAACATCTTATGAGTTTTATCCCTCAGTCCCCTATCCAAAAAATAACAGTCGATCGACTTGAGCCTGGCATGTATGTTTTGTCTGTTCGTATCAAAGGTAAAGCTGTTAGTGTAAAATCTGAAGGGTATATAAATTCTAAAGAAAGTATCCAAAAGCTCATTAAAAGCGGTATTACCGACTTAACCGTTGACCCTAACAAACAAAAAAAAGTAGAAAAAATTGATAAAATTCTACCAGAAATTAATACAAAAATAACGCCAGTTAAATCGAAAACAGAAAGTAATGGGATTTCATTTGACCAAGAAATGATCAAAGCCAGTAAACTCTATGATGGTGCAAAAAGTTTACAGCATAAAATACTTAACAGTCTTAGCGAACACAAAACCATTAATGTATTACAAGCAAAAGAGTCTACCGATGCCATTGTCGACTCTATATTTCGAAATCAAGATGCCTTAGTCTGCATGACACGCCTGCGTATTAAAGATCAATACTTAGTCGAACATTCCCTCAATGTTTCTATCTTAATGACTTTATTTGCAAAACATTTAGCCTTTGACCGTAAAATTATTGAACAACTAGCCCTCGGTGCATTTTTACACGATATCGGTAAGGTCTTAGTCCCGCCAGAAATATTACACAAACCTGACAAACTCACCCCACAAGAGTATGAAGTGATGAAAACCCATGTTGACTTAGGCATCGAAGTGCTAAAGCAAAGTCCTGACTTACCTAAACTTGTGATAGATATAGTACAACAACATCACGAACGTCTTGATGGTAAAGGTTATCCTAATCAGCTAAATGAACAACAAATCACTCAATATGGACGTATGTTAGCAATTGTTGACAGTTATGACGCGATGACGGGTGAGCGTCCTTATAAGGCGGCAATGCACCCTATCAATGCTTTTAATATTTTAATGAAAGAAGCGCCGAATAGTTATGACAAGACTTTAGTTGAACAATTTATTAACTGTCTTGGTATCTATCCTATAGGCACTTTAGTCAAACTTACTAGTGGTAAACTTGGCCTGATAAGTCGTCTTAATAAAAGTCGTCCGTTACAACCTTTTGTTCGAGTGTTTTATAACACCAGACTAAACCAAGCTATTGCGATGGAAGAGCTAAACCTTAGTCAGGCTAAGCATAAAGACCAAATTGATTGCTGTATCAAACCTAGCGAGTTCAATATTAATTTACTGCAATTTTTCAAAGCGGCTTTTACTAATTGATAAAACAATGAGCATAAACGCTAGATGATTTTTTAGCGTTCATTTACTAAGTACTACTCATCTCTTAACCAACCTTTTGTTACGGCAAGGTCAATTTGCTTGCAAACGTATGCCCATAATTGTGGTGCTAAACCCTCAAGATATTTATTACGTTCCATTACCTGTGATTTTGCAATGTTGTGTCTAGCCCAGCTACCACCTTTATTTCTCATGTTTTGTAATAAAGGTAAAATACGATCTATTGCTTTAGCAAATCGAGCATCAATGGTTTCAGCATTTTCAAATTCTAGCCATAGTACTTTATAATGTTGAAACTGTTTTTCCGGTAATAAACCAAAAATACGGCTTGCTGCAGCAATTTCTTTCTCTTCTTGTTCGGTAAGATCTTTCTGATCTGAAAAAGCAAACATATCGCCTGCATCAATTTCGACAATATCATGAATAAGTAACATACTCATGACACGTGAAATATTAACTTTCTCTACTGCATATTCTTGAAGTATTTGAGCTGTTAATGAAATATGCCAACTATGCTCCGCACTATTCTCAAACCTATTCTTATCAGATTTTACCAGTGCTTGTCGATAAATCCCTTTGAGCTTATCTAATTCAATAATAAAATCTAATTGTTTATTTAGTTCTTCCATTAATTTTCCAAAATGATGCTTAAACAGTATTTAAACGATACTGTAATTTCTTATACAGCCTCTGCGTATCTTATAACTTTCCGATAATTAAATTAATCTGAATATCTCATAATGCCAACGCTTTACAAACTAAAAATACTTTATTTTTGTTATGTCTTCTATTTTAATGAAATACCTAAGTTATACCTAAGTAATACCTAAGTTAATACCCAGACTGAAATAAAATACCTGGCTTAATTTTACAATAATTAAGTTACTTTATTGATATAATATCGATAAACTTATTCATAAATATTTTCTCATCATTCTAAATACCATATCATTTAAATAGGAGCACTTAGTGCCAACATCTTCTCTTATATCAGATACGTCAAACACAAACATTACCACGCCAATAGCCAAAAAAATTCCCTATAAAATGGAAATTCATAATCATCAACGTGTTGATAATTATTATTGGATGCGTGATGATCAACGTAGTGATAAAGAAATATTAGCACATCTCAATGAAGAAAATAGCTATGCTGATACTATGTTAGCCGAGCAAAAACCATTGCAAGATTCACTGTTTGAAGAGCTTAAAGCGCGCATCGTAAAAGACGACAATAGCGTGCCAGAAAAAGACGGTAAATATTGGTATCACAGCGAAATTAATGGCGAACAAGAATATTCAAATTATTACCGTTCAACCAGCTTTACTGGTGAAAACAAAACACTGTTATTAGATGTTAATGACCGAGCTAAAGATCATGAGTTTTATGATTTAGGTGATTTATCGATAAGTCCTAATGATCAATTAATGACAATATCGGAAGATACTGACAGCCGCCGTATTTACACCATTATCTTTAAAGATCTAAGTCAATTAAACGGTAACTTAAACAGTAAGTCAGCTGACGCACAACACACTTGTTCAACAGACTATTATTTGCCCGACACACTCATTGAAACTGAAGGACAAATTGTTTGGGCTAATGACAATAAAACCGTGTTTTATGTAAAAAAAGATCTAGAAACCTTATTAGGTACGCAAGTTTACCGTCATAAACTAGGTACACCACAAGCTGATGATGTGCTCGTTTATGAAGAAGAAGATCACAGTTTTTACATGAGCTTAGATAAGAGCAGAGATGATTCACAAATTTATATCTGTTTGCATGCTACTGAATCAACCCATTATTTAGCGCTCAGTGCTGATCAGCCTGATGGTGAGTTTGATGAGCTATTTCCTTATCAAGAACAACACGAATACCATGCTGATAAAATGGGTGAACACTTTTATATTGTCACCAATTATCAAGCTAAAAACTTTAGATTAATGAAAGCCGCTGTTGCTCAGGTTCATGATATAAATAACTGGCAAGAAGTCATTCCACACAGAAAAGAGGTACTACTAGAAGGCATTGAATTATTTGAAAACTTTATTGTAGCCACCGAACGAGAACATGGCCAAATTCGTTTTATTGTGCACGCAACGAATGGTGACAATGCAGTTCATCAGTATCCTTTATCTTTTGATGACCCGTGTTATTTTGCTTGCCTTGGTGATAACCCAGAGCCAAAAAGTACCACCGCAAGACTATATTATTCAAGCTTAACAACACCAGGCTCTTTATTTGAGTTCAACCTAGCTACCGGTGAGCGGAAACTACTTAAACAGCAAAAAGTATTAGGTGATTTTACCAAAGAAGATTATCAATCGGAGCGTTTATTTATTACCGCCCGCGATGGTATAGACGTGCCGGTGTCCATTGTGTATCGCCGTGATAAATTTAAAAAAGATGGTACTAACCCACTACTGCAATACGGTTATGGTGCTTATGGTATTACCATAGATCCTGATTTTTCCAGTCAAACGTTAAGCTTACTCGACCGAGGTTTTGTTTACGTTATCGCTCATGTTCGTGGCTCAGAAATGTTAGGCCGAGAATGGTACGAAACAGGAAAAATGGCACATAAACAAAATACCTTTAACGACTTTATTGATGTTACTAAAGCATTAGTTGAACAAGGTTATGGCGCTAAAGATAAAATATTCGCCTCTGGAGGCAGTGCTGGTGGTTTATTAATGGGCGCTATAGTAAATCAAGCACCCGAACTATATTTAGGCATCGGTGCGCATGTGCCCTTTTTAGATGTGTTAACGACTATGCTCGATGAAAGCATACCGCTAACCACTAATGAATATGACGAATGGGGCAATCCAAACGAGGAAGAAGCCTACAAGAGTATTTTAGCTTATTCACCCATTGATAATATCAGTACTCAGTATTACCCCAATATACTTGTTACCACTGGCTTACATGACTCACAAGTTCAGTACTTTGAACCCATGAAATGGGTAGCAAAAATGAGAGAACTTAAAACAGATGATAACTTATTGTTATTTAAAACCGATATGGAAGCAGGACATGGCGGTGCATCAGGGCGCTTTAAAAGTTTAAAAGAAAAAGCCTTAGAGATGAGCTTTTTTATCTCACTATTACCAAGGTAAAACGACACAAGTAAAGTCACCCGTATTAAATGATCCTAGTAAATCGCTAACGTTGTTATTCACAAGCTTGGTTTCGCTCGCTTGTGAATAACAATATATACCCGCTCCACTTGAAGAGGCTCGTTTCAGGAAACCTGAGCGAATCATAATCAAGGCACATTTTTTGTTAATGGTTATGCAGGAGAATGTGCTCCTGCATTCTCTAACAAGCTACATCCATGTAACGTCCTTAAAAACAAATGTAACGACGAATATGGTTTGCTCAGGTTTCCCCAAAGGGCTGCTTTATAAACGCTTTATACTGCGTTATTGATTTCGACAATAGAATAACTATTCTCTTCAATCAATGCCTTGCCTAAAGGCGTTTATAAACCAGCTGAATCCTGCATCTTCAAGTGGAACGGGTATACATCCAAAAAATAATTGAACTGAAATTCAAAGATTTATTTATTTATTTATTTATTTAAGCAATGGTTTCATTATGTCTAATTTACCATCAATTGGGGTAGTAATATCTACACCTAAAATTTTTGCCAGCAACGGCATAATATTTATATTTTCAACCGTATCTAATTGGACTTTTTCCTTAAACGCGGGCCCTTTTGCATAGAATATTCCATCCATATCCCTTGTGTTAAACTGACTCCAACCATGATTGCCTTTACTCGTTTTTCCGGTAAAACCAATTGACCAATCTTTATCCGTTAAACAAGCAATATCACCAATACGATTTGTTTTAGACGCATTAAATTTTG
>JBKEHN010000066.1:0-15469 GCA_046710905.1 Colwellia sp. | reverse complement strand
AGCTCTACCCCACCAGTTTTTCCATAAGCAATAACGCCAAAACCCTTTTCTTTAAAGCCATCTAAGCAAGAAGTCGGTACGCCAAAACGATCGCTTACTTGTTGCCAAGCAAGGTTGATCACTTCTGATAATATCGCTTCAGCTAAAGCAGTTAAGTGCTCACTGATTTGTGCTACCGGCAATACATTAGCAATTTCAGCGGCAGCAATACGTAATTGTTGCGATTGTTTAAACTGACGAAGCACTTCCATTTGCGCTTCAAGATCTTCCTCAGGAATTCTTAGCATACGTTCACGCAACTCTACTGCATAAGACGGCAGTTGTGGAGGATTATACAGTAACTTGGGATCAATAAGCTCATCAAGTAAAATGGGATATTTAGCAATATAATCAGTTACCCAACTGCTAGCTTGACATAAATGAATCAGTTGCTTTAACGCACCTTCATTTTCAAAAAGTAGCTCTAAATAAGCGGTACGTGTCACTATTTTACTAAATACTTGCAAAACTCTACCTAACACTTGTTCTGCCATTTCATTTTTCTGTAAACGACATAAAAGTAACGGGATTAATTTATCTAAAACCTGTCGCCCCCTATTACCTAAACTACGTTTTCCTGTATCTTCTCGAAAATTATACAGTATTTGCCACACCTTATTACTTTGCCAAGCAAGGGCTTCTTGATCTAACCAAGCGATAGACTCTTCATCACTCCATCGACTATGCCAAAGTGTCACCCAGTGTTCATCTGCTGCTTGATGATTTGGACTATCAAGCCCAATGAGCAAATCAAACTCTTGGTGAACGCCATTCATATGTTTGGCCAATTCTATGAGAAAATCAGGCCAGCTATCAATGTAGAGTACGGCTAATAAGCGCTGCTGATCAAGTTCATTATCAGGTAATGTTTGTGTTTGTTTGTCGGCTAAAGCCTGAATAATATTTTCTACACGTCTTAAGAAGCGGTAAGCGTTTGCTAACAGGTCTTTATTTGCTTCATTGATTTCACCAGACTCAACCAATTTTGGCAAAACAGTTAATAAACTGCGCTGTTGCAGCTCTTTCACCCGTCCGCCTCGAATCAATTGAAATACTTGTACAATAAATTCAATTTCGCGAATACCGCCAGCCCCAAGTTTAATATTATTAACTAATTGCTTGCGCCGAACTTCTTGAGCAATCATCATTTTCATGCGGCGTAAACTATCAATGACACTAAAATCAATGTAGCGACGATAAACAAAAGGTCTGAGCATGTTTGATAACTGTTCATGGTATTTCGATTCACCAATAACTCTCGCTTTCAACATGGCATAACGTTCCCAATCACGTCCTTGCTCTTGATAATAATCTTCCATAGCATTGAAAGTCAGTACCAGTGGGCCACTTTCACCAAAAGGCCGTAATCGCATATCTACTCGATAGGCAAAGCCATCACAAGTCACTTGATGTAGTGAAGCAATCAGTTTTTGTGCTAAGCGGGTAAAAAATTGCTGATTGTCGATACTACGGCGACATCCTTGAGTTTCACCACTTTCAGGGTAAGTAAAAATTAAATCTATATCAGAAGAAAAGTTTAACTCTTTACCACCGAGTTTCCCCATGCCATAAACCAGTAAAATTTGCTGCTCTCCTGCAATATTGGTAGGAATGCCCCATTTTTTCTGACAAAAATTAGTGAGCCAATGTAAGCTAGCTAAAATAAGTTCATCCGCTAACGAAGATAATCGCTTTAATGATATATCTAAACTAATATTAAAGACTAAATCATCAAGGGCAATTTTAACCATTTGTTGTAAGCGAAAGTGTCTAATAATTCGATGTAACTGCGCTTCATCAATGCAACCAGATAATTGCTCAAGCAATAGGGATTTATAGTCTGGTAGCTCTTCTTTATTAGGTTTTCTAAAAAGCTCAATAACTAGTTCAGGAGCTTGTAACGCACTGTTAAGAATAAAGTCACTTAAAGTAATTGCTTGCTTAAAAGCGTTAAGTTGCTCATCCGCTAATACATTACAGACTGTGCTATGTTGCTCGACAAAGTTTTGCCACTGGGTTATTTGCTGTTGTCTTAAAAGCGGAGAAAATGATAACGTCACAAGAATTCCTTCTATTAAACAAGACTTGCCTATAGACATAATATGTCGTTAATGGTATTAATTGACAATTGTCTGTGCTTAGTCGTTAATATTAATTTAATTATTTCGATAACATAGCATTTTTAAGGAGATGATGGCAGAAATGCACTTACTAAAAACACCTTTTCTATTACTCTTGATCATAATTACTACGCTTAGCCTAGCTGGCTGTGGTGATCCAGTAAAAGAGCAAATCGAACAACAATTACCAATAACTGAGCAAAGAGTTACTCAGTTAGGTAATGCGTTAAATAGTGGCCAAGTTCGCAATGCTAGCTTAATTAACCAATATGCTGATAAAATAATAGTTAATAAAGCTAATTTAGCGCCATTGATTAATGAATTCCGTAAAGATGCTTCCACTAATGGCCCTATGTATAAAGCCCTATTAGATAGGATTAATACGGCCAAGACTCAACCAAAAATGTTTGAATCTTCACAGGCGCTCTATAATGAGTTGCTTAATATTTACCAAGCAGCGGATCCCGTTCTATATTCAGATGCATTAAGTGATCCTCTTAATGTATTAGCTGATATGTCTGACGGCCAACTACCACGTATAAACTCATTATCGAAATCGCAAAGTCAGCAAGCCAACAATGCTCAAGACTTTGGTACCGGTGAGCAGTTAATTGGTAATCCAAGTTATGGTAACTGGCAAACAGGCAGTAATGGCATGTCTTTTTGGGCTTGGTATGGCATGTACTCGATGATGGGTGACATGTTTGGTCGACGTACCTCTTATAATGATTGGGGTAGACAGCGTAATTATAGCTACTACAACGATTATGGTAGGACACGTTACAGCTCCCCGAGCCAGTTAAAACAACAAACATCCCTTGATACCCGCACTAAAAAATCATTTACTCGTCGCGGACAAAAATTTACTAGTCCTTATAGTAAAAACAGAACGGGATCATCGAGTTTATCTGGCCAAAGTAAAACAGCACAAACAAGTTCTAATCGCTTTCGCACCAATAATGTGAAAAAGAGTAATTACGCCAGTAAATCTAAAAGTAGCAAGAATTCTAGTTTTAGGAACTCTAATACCAATACATCACGCGGTTTTAGACGCGGGAAGTAACGAATAAGTCGACTATAAAAAAAGAATAGGAACAACAAAATTATGAACACATTCATCGAACTCGTTGGTGTTAATCAAGACTTACTGGCTTATTTGGCCATTGATGTTTCTATAGCCATTTTGTTATTAGGTGCTATGCGATTCCTTTCAGGTATTAGTGCAAAGGTTAACAGTACAGAAGAATTGGCCAAAGAAGATAACTTTGCTTTTGGTATCAGTGTTGCTGGGAGCGTATTAGCCCTTGGTATAGTTCTTACTGGCGCAATTACCGGAGAAGCTGCAAGTAGTTATTCTATGGAAGCTATTGGTATGCTCGCTTACGGCGGTTATGGTTTATTACTTATAAAGATTGGTCGTGTTATCCAAGATAAAGTAGCGCTGCAACATTTAGATAAAAATGCGCTTATTATAGAAAAAAACCTTACCATTGGTATTATTGATGCTGCCGGCGCTATCGCTACAGCGATAATTATTCGTGCAGTATTACTCTGGGTAGATGGTTTAGATTTCAGTACATTTATCGCTATCACGAGTGGTTTTATTGTGGCGCAGACCGTTTTAGTCATAGTCACTCGACTTCGTGAGCAGCAATATGCTAAAAATAATCAAGAAGATTGTTTGCAAGAAGCATTTAGTAATGGCCAGCTTGCGTTAGCTATTCGCTATAGTGGCCAGGTTATTAGTACAGCCTTAGCAGTAACTGCCGCTAGTCATTTCCTGACCTACAGCCCTGAAACTTTAGTCGTTAATTTACTTGCTTGGTTAGTGTTTGGTATTGTTATGACAATGATTGTAGCTCTACTTACCGCCTTAGCTAAACGTATTGTGCTTTGGGGTATCAATCTAGTTGAAGAAGTTGATCAGCAACATAATATTGGTGTAGCGAGTATAGAAATGGCGACAAGTATTGCTATCGCCTTAATATTAACGGCGCTTATGGCATAATTTATCTGTCAATTTAATTAACCCAATACACCGCCATCGTGTTATCAGACAATGGCGGTGTTTATTTTTAAAAACGACTAAAGCTTCCTGCTATTTCTCCCAATACGACTTACTACTACTTATTAACGACTAACTTACATGCCAAAAAACACTTTAACTCAAGACCAGCCTCACCTACTTGACGACATTTTGCTTATTTTAACCATGGCAGTGCTAGCTGGTTGCGGGCTAATTTATGAGTATTTACTCTCTCATTACGCCGGACGAGTATTAGGTGTCATGGAAAGCACTATCTATACCATGATTGGGTTAATGATAGTGTCAATGGGACTTGGCGCTTTTGCTGCCCGAAAAGTGCGTTGTGCTTTTAATGGTTTTGTCTGGTTAGAGCTAATTATTGCCTTAATAGGCAGCTCAGCCATATTGATTATTGGTGGTTTAATTGCAATTACCCAAATATTTCCACAGCTCATTGCTGATATGTTATCTCTGCCGCCAGATATGAAACCACAAGGTGGACTGTTCAAACAATTAAGTTGGTTAGCCTTTAAAAGCCCCTATTTCTTTGGCGCAATTCTTGGGTTTTTTATTGGCATGGAGATCCCATTGATTGCTCGCATTCGAGAGAGTATTCATAAACAGCATCTTGCCAATAATTTAGGCACTATTTATGGCGCAGATTATGTTGGTGCCGGTGTCGGCGCTGCTATCTGGGTTATCTTCTTATTAAGTATCGATATCAGCAAGGCCGCGGCAATAACTGCAAGTTTAAATCTGATTGCTGGTATCTTTTTTATTCTGCGTTATTGGCAGCAACTTAATTGGCGTAAAACATTTGTCGCTTTACATTGTGCTTTAGCCTTAGTCATTGTATTAATGTTTAATTATGGTAATCAGTGGCTTAATCAGATGAATAGCTTACTTTATCTCGATAAAGTTGTACATACCGATAAAACGCGTTATCAACAGCTAACTTTTACTGAACGTCATATGGGGCTTGACCAAAATAATATAATTAATTTTTATTTAAATGGTCGCTTACAGTTTTCGTCCATTGATGAGCATATTTATCATGATTATCTTGTAGCACCAGCTATGGCAGGCTCAGCCCGACATGAAAATATTCTTATTATTGGTGGTGGTGACGGGTTAGCCTTAAGGGATGTTTTGAAATACAATCCTAAAAGCGTAACCTTAATCGATTTAGACAGTGAATTGATTGATATATTTAAGCAGCCAACAGGCCTAGTAAATCCTCGTTTAGCAAGTCAAATATTATACTTGAATAAACAGAGTTTGCAGGATGAACGTGTAACCATTATTCCCGCAGATGCTTTTATTGCCATTGACCAATTACTTAAAGATAGACAAGTATTCGACGCTATTATTGTTGACTTACCTGATCCAAGTCACCCGGACCTTAACAAACTCTATTCGGTAAACTTTTATGCTCGGCTTAAGCTATTACTCTCAGGTGATGGTTTAATCGCGATTCAATCAACTAGTCCATATCATGCAAAAGACTCATTCATTTCTATTGGCAAGACTTTAGCAGCGGCTAAATTCCCCCATGTAGAGCAATACCACGATAATGTGCCAAGTTTTGGTGAATGGGGTTGGACCATTGCCTCTAAGAGTGGCGCTAGCCCCTTAACGAGATTAAAAAAATTAACTAAGCTTCCCGTAACACATCAATGGTTAAATTTAGCTATATTAAAAGCGGCTTTTATTTTTCCTAATAATTTTTATCAAAATAAAGAAAATATTAGTATTAATATATTAGGTAGCCATACCATTTATCAGTTACATCAACAGGCTTGGCAAGACCAACAAAACTTAAATTAAAGATTGAATTAAAAGGTTGTAATCAAAATAATTGCGATAAGCTAGATAAGTACTATTTTGTAATAACGATAATCACTATTTATAAAATGATTACAATTAGTTTATAAAAACATCTTGACATAATATGTCAAGATGTTAAATTTAACTCAGACGACATAATATGTCATCTAACTTTTTCACTAAAGAAAGGAAGGATAGGAAATACATGAATATTCATACTATAGCCGATCACTTAAACAGCTTGGCAGATAATTCAGACACAGGAATGAGCTTTGATTGCCAACCAATATCTGGCGAAGTTGACGTCCTGCAAATTAGTATTTTAGGCCGTGAAGAGTTACCCATTTTTGTTTCAGTAACAGAAGATCAGATAATTTGTATCAGTTACTTATGGGGAACAAAAGAAGTTAAACCCGATTGTATTAATGCGATGCATGAAAGTATGTTAGAAATGAATATCCCAATGCCTTTGTCATCATTTTCAAAAATTGGTGATAAATATGTGGTCTTTGGTGCTTTATCTATTAGTTCAAGTTTTACTGATGTTGAACATGAATTAGCGGTATTAAGTAACAATGCCATTGAAGTGATTGATGATATGAGTGATTACTTACTTTAGTTCAATAACTACTTAAGAGTCATTTTATAATCCTAATTAAGAATAAGTGGAGTTAATAATGAGTATATTTAAAAAAATTATGACCGCAATTCGTGGCGGCGCATCAGAAGCAGGTGAAGCAATCATTGATGCTAATGCAACCCGTATTTTTGAACAAGAAATTCGTGATGCAGGTAATCACCTTACCAAAGCAAAACGTGATTTAACTGGCGTTATGGCTGAACAAATGGCCGCAAAACGTGAGATTGATCGCTTAACTCGTGAAATTACAGAGCATGAAGGTTATGTTACACAAGCACTTGAAAAGGGTGATGAAACCTTAGCACTTGCTGTCGCAGAAAAAATTGCTAACTTAGAAAGTACTTTAGCTGATCAACAACAAGCCCACGATAGTTTCAGTGGTAGCGCTGATCGTTTGAAAGACTTAGTTAAGAAAAGTGAACGCCAAGTTGCTGAACATAAACGTCAACTTTCTATGGTTAAAACCACTGAAAGTGTACAAAAAGCAACATCAGCAATTACTGATAACTTTTCATCAAGTAATTCTAAGTTATTAAGCGCCAAAGATTCATTAGAGCGCATTAAAGCTAAACAGCAGAAGTTTGATGATAAAATGAAGGCAGCTGAATTACTTGATTCTGAAGACTCTGATTCTTCACTACAAGCGCAATTAAAAGCCGCTGGTATTGGTTCACAAGACAATAGTGCTAATTCAGTACTAGAGCGTTTAAAAGCTAAACAAAAGTAAACTGACTTAAGCCAGCTAAATAATTTAGCTGGCTTTTTACTAAGTATTAACTGAGTACATATACTCAGTTAAATTTTTACTTTGTATTAACTAACGCCGGCTCCACTTCAGGTATCTTATGAATTTTTTTAAAAAAATATTTAATAAATCATCTAACGAACCAAGAAAACTAACTCAAGTTAATCAATTATTGGTTGGTGATATTATTGTTTTAACGGATAGCTTTGCCTTACCTGAATCATTACGTGGGCAAGATTTTCAAGTAAAAGCTGTTAATAGTTATGAATTTGAAAACACGGTACAAACAGAATGGGCCTTGGTTGGTACTAACGCCTTAGAGATCTTTTTATCATTGGAAGTCGATGATATTACCGAGCTAAAATTATCATTAAAAATTCAGCATGAAGATGTCGAAGCCTTGTTCGATTTAGAACGTTTTGCAGAGGTATTTGATGAACCAGGAGAAGCTTTTTTAGAGAAAAAAGCAGACTCCAAAATTACCTCTATGTGGAGTAGCGAACAATATAAACAAGATGTTTTCGCTAAAGTTGGCTTTTTTCACCGTAAAGATCATCGTAGTGAAAACCTGTCAGCCTATGAAGGAAAAGATAGTGGCGAGCAGTTTGAGTTATACTGCCTCTATAATGAAGACCAAAGCAAGGGTGTTGATGTTGAAGTCTGGCAAGATGGCGATACTGAAGTCTGCTTAACCTTATTTAGGCCGCTTAGTGACATCACTGATATGTATCCAGCAAGTTAATCACTAAGGTTACTCACAAAGAATTCGGAAACTACTATGGCGAGAAAAATACCAGAGAAATGGCAATCATCTGTTAAAGCGATAAAAGCAGTACAAGTCGCTTTTGATATGGACGAAAAGATCCAACTGTCTATTCGTAAGCAAGCGCTCGATGCGGGTTTAAGTCCGTCTGATCAAATTCGTGATATTTTAGGTTTACCGATAAACAAAAGACCTAAGCGCCCTCGCCTAACGGTGAGCTTGGCTCCTAGTGACTACCAACTTCTTGCTGACAAATATCAACTACAAGCCGAGGATCAGTTAGAAATCAAAAAAAAGTTGATGGATGACTTAATCAGGTATATAAACTCGGTAAATCATGATGAAAATAATTAATGATATCAATAACTAATATCAATATCTAATATCAAAAGCTAACTACTTTGTTAAAGTGTTTTTTTATGCCATAATGCTATGAATATGCACAAATAATAACTTTATATGGGATATCATTATGTTAAAAATAATTACCGCGGTAACGCTAGCTTTGGCACTAACCGCTTGTGCCAACACAGATGCACTTGATGCAAATATTTCTTCATTAACGTCTAAAGTTGATGCTTTATCAGCCCAAGTTACTGACCTAGAAGCACAACAACAGTCTACAGCAACTGATGCCCAAGCCGCTAAAGTAGCAGCAGAGCAAGCAGTAACAGATACTAAATCAGCGAATGAACGTATTAATAATGTTATCGCTTCCTACAAGAAATAATTAATATTATTACTTGTTAATTCAGTAAGTAATAATAAAGTACCTAAGGTAGTTTTGTAATGTTTATCATCTGTCATTTGAAGTTACTTAACTAGCTCTACCACTAATCCCTGTGGCTTTTCAATGATTGGCAGTAGTTGCTGCCAATTCTTACGCTTAGAACCAACAAAGCGCTGCATCGCTTTGGTTAAAATACCTTTAGTTACCTCAAGATCAGTTAATGGTTGATGTATTTCTATAAGTTGCTTATCACCATTTTCATAAGACATTTTTACTGGCTGATTAACCACTCTTACTTTAGTATTTAACGGAATATTATCAAACAGCCACTTAATATCATTGTCATACATTCTAATACAACCTGAACTAGCGCGCATGCCTATACCAAAACGCTTGTTTGAACCATGAATTAAATATTCACTGGTACCTAATCTTAGGGCATATTTACCAAATGGGTTATTTGGCCCTGCAGGAACTTCTTTAGCAAGGTATTTTCCATGTTCTGCAAAGTAACGCTCTTGCATCTCTTGGGTTGGTCGCCAAATAGGATCTTTTCTCTTTTCAGTAATTACAGTGCTAGTCAAGGGTGTAGATAGCCCTTGTCGACCAATTCCTACCGGAAAAACATGCACATTATTTTCTTCAGGTGAAAAATAATACAATCGTAATTCAGGCAGGTTTATTACTATGCCCGTATGTGTAATAAAGGGCAGTAACATTTGGTTAGGAATAACTATCTCTGCGTCTATTTGAAGTAAAAAAGGATCGTGCTCAGGGTTAGCGGCGAGTAAGGCTAAAAAACCAACATCATATTGCTCTGCTAGTTGCTGGAAGTAATCGCCTTTCACTACTTTATGTACCATAGGCGTACCAATAAGACGCTTGTTCGTATGACCTAAATCATAAACCTTTGCCATCAAAGGTTTAATAGACATAACTAAGATAAAAAGACTTAGTAAACTAGCTAATCGATGTTTGTCTTGTATCATGATAACTATGACCAGTAGGCTTTCATTGTTAAGGCTTTAGCTCTAGATTGATCGAGTGCTTTAATTAAATTTTCACTTTTATTGGCTAACCACTGCGTTAATTTCTTTTCTTGATTGGGTAAGTGCACTAATTGCTGCTGTAATAAGTTCAACGATTGCAACTCACTGATGCCTTGCTTAATATCAAGCCAAGGCATATTAAAGCCCTTGACTATGCCACTATCTGTCTCAGCGAATAAATAACTAAACCAACTAGTGGTCAGCAGTGCACGAATCAATAACCTATGCGCGGTTAAATACAAGTCAATTGACGAAGCGTCTGGTAATTTTTGTAATTTAGTGAGCTCAATATTTACTGCCTTGCTGGTACTAGTTAAATGTTTAGCCGCAAATTCAACTAATGAAGGCGAGCTTTTATTGACAGCCCAATTAGTATTATTTCTTTTAAGTAGTAATGAGAGCAATTCTAATTGCAAATTATTAAAACGCTCACTATGCAGTAATACTAGTACTTGTGACTCTGTCGGATAACGGTTGTGACATAACTGTAACTTAGTAATCAATTCTTTATTGATAAACATTTCTTTTTGATATGAACTTTTTTTACTGGTTAATAATTGAATATAACGTGCATTGTCAACCCAATGAATCGTACGAATAAAATAACTAAGCTCATTGCGTAATGTTATTTCATCATCTATTAACAACTCACTAAAAACCCAGAAGCCCTGTCTAAGTAGAATAAGTAATTCACTTACTTTATTTAACTTAGTTAATGAGGGCGCTTCAACGTAACTATCAATACAGCGTTGTAACTGAGTTAAGGAAAACTCTACGCCATGAGTGAAGGCTTCATTTAGTTGAGTTTCCTTTGGTAAGTCAATCATCGAAAGTACTATTGGTTGAACAGCGTCACAGCCATTAACTTGTTCATTCTTTATTTTGAAGTTTAGTGCCAAGCTCTGGTGATATAGAGCATAACCACGAGCTGCTTTTGTTAATTGCCCTGGTCGTAAAGCTAATTGACTAAATAAAAGCTTAGTTAAGACAAATAATGCTTGAGCATCACCACGGACTAATTCTAACTCTATTTCATAAATACGCGGTTTATTATCATAGCCTTGACAAGCAATCTCACCGCAATCAAAAGCAATCTCTATTTGAGCATCTGCTAAACAAACCAACCAAGTGTGACGGGTAAAGTTGGTAGAAAACAGTTCAACAATCTGTTGTTGTAATTGATGGATATCAGTATTTGATTGCCAAATAGTATTAGGAAATAAAGCAATAATAGGTCTGTCATCATCAATATCGATATTATATTCTGGCCTTTGGTGTAGACCTGCAATCATGGTACCTGAGGTTTTTATTGTTTGTTCAAAGCTTTCAGCTTCACCAAAACATTGAGTACCACGAGTCCGTAAAGCTATGCTACTTTTACGTAAGGTAAGATCCGCAGTATCAAAATAGTGATTACTCAATTGCTTGACTTGATGAACAAAGCTTAACTGATGCTCTGAGAGTAATTGGCTTACACTTGTTTCTATCTGTTTTGGCGTAGTCAGTTCATTGCTTTCGAGCAAGGAGTACTTTAATTCTATTTCTGTAACCATTATGCCCTAATTAAATATTTTACTAATCTTTCAATAAGCATACCGCTAGTACATCAATATGCCAATAGGGAGTTTTTCGTTATTTACTGGAAACTTAGATATGACGATACAAAATCTACGAAAGACTTACTAATGTATGAAGACTAATTAGCTATACCATGTAAAAATAGACAAATTTTATAAGTCCTTAAGCTAATCTTTGTGTGTAATGAAGTCATTCTTAGCTTGCCATCAAAGCTGCAAACACATAATATCTTGTCCTCCTTGGCTTATTTACTACATTGGTTTTTCTATGCATAACGTAATTAACGTCATAGCATTTATTGCTATCACTTTATCTAGCTCGCTTTTTTTAACTGCTCAGGCTGCAGAAAATAATTATAAGCAGGGTTATATCTCAGATAAATTATTCATATATATGCATGCTGGTCCTGGTACCAACTATAGAATTTTAGGTACTATCATTGCAGGATCCGAAGTTAAGATTACTGGCGTCGAAGATAATGGTTACAGTGAAGTGATCGATGAAAAGAATCGAGTCACTTGGATTGAAAGTAAATATGTAAGTACCAAAGCAGGACTTCGATTTGTTGTTGCTAAGCTAAATGAAAAAATAGCCAATAGTAGTGACTTTACTAGCCAACTTGATGGTGAAGTAAATGAGCTAAAAAGTAAGGTTAACTTATTAACTAATGATAAGAAGAAACTGTCTACCAAGCTTAAAAAAATGACCGAGACATTAGCAAAAACCCAATCCAAAATTAAAGATCAAGACACTAACATTAAAAAGCAATGGTTTTTTACTGGTGCTTTAGTCTTGGGCATAGGGTTAATATTAGGCTTAATATTACCAAGGTTCTTCTCTCGTCGCCGAAGCGCTATGGATAGCTGGTCATAAGTCTAGAATAAAGACAAAGCACCTAAAAAATTAGTTTGAGGTGCTTAGCTAACGAATCAACTATTCCTTCTCTACTCTGCTAAGTATAAATATTTTTGAGCAATGTCATTTGCTGAGACCTTATTAAGAATAGTGGCTTCTGTTAAGTTAAGTTTACTTTTTAATACTCGATTAATTGCCTCTGCCAGTGCTTTAGGATCTCTTCTAGGCACTAGAAAATCACTTAGTGGTCCTGTTAATATTTCATCTGGTCCGTGTGGGCATGCACTACTAACGACTTTGGTGTTGACAGCAATAGCCTCTAACAATACATTACCAAAGCCTTCATAATCAGAGCTTAGTACTAGCGCTTGCGCTCGTTTGATCCAATTATATGGGTTAGCTTGAAAACCAGGTAAAATAAGCCGTTCTGCCACACCATATTTCTCAGCTAATTTAAGCGCTTTCTCTGGCTTATTACACAATAAAACTAATTTAACTTCTTTTGATACCTGAGAAAATGCAGAAAATAACACATCATGACGTTTTTGTTTTGCTAAACGACCAACATGAATAATATAAGGCTCATCAGGTATAGTACTATTAACTATTAATGATTTCTGCTGGATATCTTCAATATCAAATGGGTTATAAATAGTATCAATGGACTTTGGCTGTATTATCTTGCCTTGACATATTTCCTGCTCAATTCCTTTTGACACTGAAACTAAATTTTTGCCAGAAAGGTTCTTTTTCGATTTAAGTAAATACCAGTAAGCAAATGGTCCCAGTTTTCTTTGTCGCTGTAACTCTTCTTTAACGCTGTTATGAACAATATAATAGACTGAATTAATATTACTGTTAGCGAGTAAATTATTACTGCGATCTAAATTAGATAACACCAAATCAAAGAGACTAAATTGCAACTGATATTCTGTAAACCAAGCTTCTAGTTTGCTAATACTGGCTTTTATCTGCCAAAAACGATCTACTTTTGAGGCTTTATGATCAAAGAGATAATAGACTTTAATTTCACTTGGGATAAAATAATCACAGCAATTCCCTAATGATAAGATAGTCACTTGGTGTCCTTGGGATGCTAATTCAACAGCTAGAGTGATCATCACACGTTCAGCGCCACCTCCAGTTAAGCTATCTATTACTATGGCAATATTTTTCATTTAATATTCATCCTGGCTATGACGCTTTTAACAGTATTTTATTTAATGTCTGAGAAAAGCAAAGCGATATCATCAACAATTGTTTCTAATGCTTTCACTGTAGTTTCATTCTTCATATTGGCAATCATATTTTTACGTTTTTCTTCATCAAGTACAAGTAATGCCTGCTGCACTAAGCTATTTGAATTAGGCGCTGCAGCCAGAACTAATTGTTTATTCTGACATAACTTTAATCGTGCTGGTTGATCAGATGAAACCGGAGCAGCTACGCAAGTTTTATGCAAAGCTATGCATTGTAATAAAGTATCACCTGCACTAATCACACAGGATTGTGCCGCAGAGAGTAAAGCAATAAAGTTTTTATTTTCAATACTTTTGATACAGATAATATCGTTATCTTCTGGTAACTCTTTAGGGTAGTTACTCCCAAAAATTACAACACACTTTATTTGCTTTTGTTGATAGAACTGTTGAGCGGCTTGATAATAGATATCTGCAGCAAGCCCTGCAGATAATAGGTGTCCGCCAGAGCCAGCATTAAAAATAAAGTATTGCTCTCGAATTAAGTTAAAGCGTTTAAGTTCATTATTTTGGTAATCGATACTACTGATTTCAAAGACAGGTCCGATATTCTTTGGGGTTTTTTTATGGAAAAAATCAAGCTTGATTCGCTGCCAAAAACTTATTGATTTTATGCAATAATCAGGCTGAGCTACCCAGTGAATATCTGTATTGAATAATCGATTTAATTTCAAACCTCTACTTCGTTTTTTATTATGCTGGGAGATAAAGGCTACTTTGGCACCAACAGCTTTTGCCTGTTTAAACTGTTTAGCCCGGCCTGAAGCATCGAAAACAACTAGATCAGGTCGAAGCTGAACAATGATCTCATTAACTTTTCCTACAGCTTTTGTTGCTGAGCCTTGACAAGCATGAACTGTATAAGGGCAATCGTTGAAATAAGCAACTTCATCATTCAATATAAAATGAATATTAATGCTAGGCCAGCGAAGTTGCAGTGCTTTAGCAAGACTCATTGAACGCATGTATTCACCTATACCTGAGGGTGAGGACACTGGAATAAATAATATACAGTTTGGTTCCATGAAAGCAAAAGACCTAAAACAAAGAAATGGTGATCATGTCCCACATTTTACCTGATAAAAGTACGAGTCTCTAATGTCTATTACTGTTTTTTTTTACTTTGATTCAAACAATAGATGAGTTAAATAACCAACACTGCTACAATCTGCAAAATTTTTATTGTTTCAGCCTTCGACATATTTTAGTTATCTTTTTTTGTCTACGAACTGTACTTTTTAGGACGCTTTAATGTTGTTAAAACCTAGTTTAGCTTTTTTATCTTTACTTTTTTTAAACGTATGCTTCGCTGCTCCTTGGGTAGAGACAAATGATCTTGCCTTAAGGAATGATATTCAATTACTCGCTGACAGCGGTATTATTACTGCTCCCGTAACCACCTATCCATTGATGTGGAATGCTATTAAAGATGACATCATGTCAACAAATATTACTTTACTTAACGATGAGCAAGTACAAGCCCTTAACCATGTAAGATTTAACTTTAATTACGCTTCGAGCCATCAAAATATTGCCAAAAAAAGTATTTATCTCGCTACAAATGCTAATCGATTTACTAGTTTTGGTAATGATAATTTTGATAAAGGCAATGTTGAGTTATCCGATGAGTTTTTTGTTGGTAACCTAGCAGGGAAATTACAAGTTAATTATCGCGTTGGCTTGGATGACAACCCTGAACTAAACCAGGGAAGTGATTCAAATATTGACGGTAGCTACCTTGCCTATAAATTAGGTAACTGGGTCTTAAGTGCTGGCGCCATTGAACAATGGTGGGGCCCAGGTATCGATACAAATTTAATAATGACTACTAACTCTAG
>JBKEHN010000065.1:0-15608 GCA_046710905.1 Colwellia sp. | reverse complement strand
TTTGCCAGTATTAATGGTCCAACATTCTACCAATTACCAATAAATACAGATAAAATCACTTTAGTTAAAAAAGCATGGCAAGTACCAGCAACAATGACTTTTGGTGATGATGTTGTTGTACCTGTTCGTGCCAATGAAGATATTTTATGGCAAGTAGAAGGTTAATTTTTACTGTATCTAAGCTTTAGTAGATAAGTTACTAAAGCTTGCTCGGTAAATAAGTTGTACCTTTATCTGTAGCGGTTTAAATAAAAAACCAAGACAAACGTAAAGCTAAGTTTAAATTAAGGAAAAAGTAAAAAATGCAATTATTTGTAGATGATCTTACCGTTATTGATTTTTCATACCTGTGTAAACAGCGTGGTATTGTCGGTGAGAGCTGGATTGTTGACGTATTACTCGATGGTTCGTTAAACGAAATGAGCATGGTGCTTGATTTTGCCGTGGTAAAAAAGCAAATCAAAGCCATTATAGATGATGCCGTTGACCATAAACTATTATTACCGATTCAAGAGCAAGCAGTTGCTCTGGCTGACTCGCCTCATAATGATGGTCATCAAACAGTTGACTTTATCAGTGATACTGCAAGTTATTATTTACAATCTCCAGCGTGTGCTTTTGCCACGATAGACTGTTTAACCGTGACAATTCCTGCAGTGACTAAACACCTAACGGCTATTATTTTGTCGCATTTGCCTGATAATGTAAAAGGTTTGACCTTAGTATTACGTCCTGAAAATATCCTTACTGATTATTATCATTATACCCATGGTTTGAAGTTACATGATGGTAATTGCCAACGTATAGCCCATGGTCATAGATCTAAAATTCAAATTTTAGTCGATGATAAAAGAGACACTAAGTTAGAGGCCGCTTGGTGTAAACGCTGGCAAGATATCTATATTGCTAGTGAAGCCGACAGAGTTTCTATCGACGATATTCAGCTGTCTGCTCAAGCGATAAACAATTTAACACCCGCTCACCAATATTTTAGTTATCATGCACCGCAAGGTCGCTTTGATATTGCTGTTGACAGAAAAGTACTTGATGTTGTTGATTGTGACTCCACGGTAGAATTATTAGCTGATTTTATTTTAAGACAAGTAAAAGCAGAACATAGCGAACTAGCCAATAACCTAGTTAAAGTTATTGCTTATGAAGGTGTCGCGAAAGGGGCAATCGTTCATGCTTAACTATAAAACTAAGTTTTTATCTCGTTCTGTCGGTAATATCTTAAGCAACAGCTTAACTAAAACGCTAATCGCTTTAACGCTAGTAACAAGTTTTACTGCCAACTCTGAAGTATTGGCAACACAAGAAAAAATAGCGTTAACAGGTGAAGTTAAGCAAGGCGGCTTAATGGTCGGTAAAACACTGCCGAAAAATACCGTCAGCTTAAATGGTAAAGAAATTACTGTTTCAAATAATGGTGATTTTACCTTTGGTTTTTCTCGTGATGACAAACAAAGTTATCAACTCGTGATCACCTCAGTTAATGGTGATCGGGTAACAAAAACATTAACGCCACAAAAACGTAGCTATAATATCCAGCGTATTGAAGGCATTAAAAAAAGTATAATGCAGCCCAACCCTAAAGCGGTCGCTCGATCACAAGCAGACAATAAACAGATTAAAATAGCACGTAAAGTGTCGAGTCCACTTAACTACTTTGCCCATGGTTTTGTTGCACCTATTGAAGGTACAATCACTGGTGTTTATGGCAGTCAGCGTGTTTATAACGGGGTACCAAAACGTCCACACTTTGGTTTAGATTACGCAGGTAAAACCGGCGATCCGGTCAAAGCTCCCGCATCGGGTACGGTATTACTTTGGGTACCCGATATGTTTTACTCAGGCGGAACCATGATTATTGATCATGGTCAGGGCGTCAGTTCTACCTTTTTACATCTTAGTAATTCGTATGTTAAACAAGGTGATAAAGTTAAAAAAGGGCAGGTAGTTGCAGCCGTTGGTAAAAGTGGCAGGGCAACTGGACCTCATTTAGACTGGCGTATTAACTGGTTCAATGTAAAAATCGATCCCGCGCTCGTGCTAAAAATAACCCCTATTCAATAACGTACCTAAGGTCATACTATGGCAGAACATGGCTATTCGCTGCTACGCATTATTATTATCGACAGTTTTTGGCAAGGACAAGTTAACGAACTTGATCTAACTGGCCACACTCAACTTGAAGGAACAAACGGTGCAGGCAAAACCTCGCTAATGCGTTTGTTACCACTTTTTTATGGCATGCGACCTAGTGATATTGTTAGCAAGGTTGATCAGGCAAAAAACTTTGCCGACTTTTATCTACCGCGCGAATCTAGTATTTTAGTGTACGAATACGCCAGACCTTTTGGGCAAAAGTGCCAAGTATTAGCGACTAGTGATGGCAGAGGTGTGCACTTTAAATTTATTGACGCTGCTTACGACAGTCAGTACTTTATTTCCAGTACCCCCAGTAATACTGGCAGCAAAGCAAAACCTTTTACCATTAACGAAATAGAAAAAAATTATCGTAACATTGGTAAAGAAAGCTCAAAGTTTTTAGGTATAGATAAATACCGTCAAGTGATTCAAAATTTACGCAGTGGCCGTAAACACAAAGAAATAAGATTACTGCAAAACCGTTTCTCCTTTAGTGAGCAAGCTTGTCCACATATTGATAAAGTGATTAACGGTACGATAGAAAAAAACTTAGATTTTGAAGCAGTAAAACGTATGTTAGTTGCTATTGCCAGCGATCATCTTGCCCGTGATACCAACGATGAAAAACAACAGCTCAGTTTAAATAAAGCCGATATTACTAACTGGCTTGCTGATATTCAGGCCAGTCGCGCCATTAAAAAAGTTGCAGATAAAATTTCCGTTTGGCAACACGATTTTAGTGCTTTTGCTAGCTTGGTAAATAAGTTACAACACCTTCACGCTGAAATCATCGGACATCAAGCACGTCTTGAAATAAAACAACAAGACAGAGATGAGCTTAAAAAAAGTAGTATTGAAACACGAAGTAAAATCGACAGTGAATTAGCTAACTTAACAGAACAGTTTCATAAGGAAAAGTTTGATCTTATTGCTAAAATCGAAGCTGATTTAAGTAAAATCGATCTACTTGATGAAGATAAATTTAATTTTGATGATGATGATGCCAGTAGTTATCAAATTAAAGCTGAGCAAGCACCACAAATTCAAGCAGAGCTGAATGAAGTGGTCGCCATTATTGATGCTTTTGAAGGTAATATCAGTAAAATAGGGCAGAAGTTCGATAAGCTTATCCAGCAAATGGAAGTAGAAAAGCTTAAAGGCATCAACAGCAATAAAGAAAAATCTGCACTAATTGCGACTCAGTCTAATGAACAATTATCACATATTAATGCAGTATTTCATCAGCAAGAGCACGCGCTGAATGCCCAGATGCATAAAGAAGAGCTGAAACTGCAAAAAGATCAGCAAATAATACAACATCAATTAGATACCGCTAGCCAACAACTTACCCAGCCAATAATACCGCAGCAATTAACCGCTGATATAGAAGCGAACATTCAGGCGTTAACGCATGCGCAGCAAAATACTAATCAGTTGGTACAACAAGCCTCTGAATTACAAAAGCAGCAATATCAATTAGAGAAACAGCAAAACCAGCAACTGACACAACGCAGTGACGTTAATCGTTACCTTGACCAGTTAAAACAAGATTATCACCAGGTTGAATTACAACTATTACCGCAAGCCGACTCTTTACATCATTATCTTATTAATGAACCGCAAGCCGCAAATTGGCAAGACACTATTGGTCGTTTACTTACAACCGAGCAATTATCACGGTCTGATTTAAATCCACAGTGGTTAGCAAGCACTCATAATGACAACAATGACAATTACATACCGGCTAGTCTTTATGGTTTATCGATAGATTTAACGCAATTGCCTGGTGACGATTCCTTATTTTTAGACGAAGCGCAACTGCGAGAAAAGCGCCAAGTAATAGAAACGAAGTTACAAACACAAACAGATAAAATTTCGCAGCTTGATCAGCAGTTAAAATTTATTACCAAAGAAATTAGTCAGTTAAAAATTACCGTGACTGAACAAGCGCAAAGCTTGAATCAGCAACAGCTAACGTTAGGGCAATTGAAAACCCAGCAAGAAAGCTTAGTGGTAAAAAAACAGCTCGCCATAAAAGCACATCGCCAAACGATAGAAGTACAACTACAAACGTTAACCCAACAAATAAAAGCGCTTGAGAAAAAACAGTCCAGCTTTGAACAAAACAAATCAGAGCAATTACATGAACTCACTAACGATAAGTTAGAAAAAAGTATGGTGATTGAAAGTGACCGAGACAATCAGTTAACACTATTGTCTGAGCAACTATCAACCCTGATAAGTAATACCAAACAACGTTTAACGGATCTTAAAAAACAACAAGCGATTGATCTTGAAAAACTTGATCCTGAAGGTGAAGTAGACAAACGTATTGCTAAGCGAGTGATGTTAGAGCAAGAATTGCAGCAATGTTCAGAGTTTGCTCAAAAGGCGCGTGACTATAACAGCTTTATGAAGGAGCGTTATTGTCATCGTGATGCGTTAGCTGAAGAAAATCAAAATAGAAAAATTATCAAACGTAATCTCGAAACAAATTATGAAGATAGTCGTGTTGAGTTATCGACTAAAATTAACGATTTAAAACAGTTAATTAAAAAGAATAATCAAGAAAAACAAGCCACTGATGACTTATTAGTACAACTCAATGACAATAAACGCTTATGCGAAATGTCAGCGATTAACAGTGAGCTTTGTGAACAAGAGCCAACAAACCAAGCGGATTTAACCGTCAGTTTTTTCCATGATTATCACCAGCAGTTTAAAACTATTGAAAAACGATTGGCGAGTCAGCTAAATACTTTTAGTGAACGCTTTAGAAAAGACCACTCAGGTAGTGAGCTTTTCGAAAACTGGCAAAAGCTATTACATGACAATGATAACTACTCTGGCGCAAAAGCACTGTTTAAATATCGTGAGCCTATTAGCGAGTTATTAAATAGCGCCGACCAAAAACAGCAAAGCACTTATCAATTAGTGACGGTCAATGCCGCCATGATCAACGAATTTTATCAGCATATCGAAAACTTTGGTCGTAATATAAAACGCATTGGTAAATTGTTATCAACCAAAGTGACTGCGTTAGCGCATTTTGAAGCGTTGGCTGATATCAATGTTACCACGGTAATGAAGCAAGAAGAGCTAGATTATTGGGGACCATTGCAGAAATTTGCCGAAGTTTTTGAGTTATATAAAGATCAATTACGTGATGGCCTTGGTGAAGTACCTGATGATTTAGTGTTTGCTATGCAAAAATTGGCGAGTTATTTACCCAATGAAGGTTTTGTCTTAGCACACAATAATTTGTTTGATTTAGAATTTACTATTGTAGAAAAAGGTCAGGTAAAACATGCGCGTAATGCCAAGCAACTTAAAAAAGTAAGCTCTACCGGTTTATCCTATTTAGCGATGTTGTCTTTATTTGCCGGTTTGTTAGCCATGTTACGCGGCGACAGCAAACACGCTAGCCAAATAATTTTACCGGTAGATGAATTAGGTGAGCTCGCGGCTGAAAACATTGATCTTTTATTAAAAATGTTCAATGACAATCATATCAGTATGTTATCTGCTTCACCATCAACAGATCGTCATATTTTATCCTTATATAATCGTCACTATAAATTAAAAGATAATAAAATTTATCATGCAGATATTCCAAAATCTCGATTAGATGAATTGCTAGCGCAGCGTAATAAAACAGCAAAAATTACTCTACCAGAGTCCGAAAAAAATCCAGAACCAGAACTAGATCCTGAAAATGAGACAGTAGCGGAGTTAAGTTAATGTTTAAACAAAGTATTCAAAAGCTACTTTGTGGCACTGTTATTTGTCAAACGGCTTATGAAGCCGAATATTTGTACTTAAAAGCGGAAAGCCATAACGATAAAGTAAATGACTTTCTATCTAATTTAGATAGAAAACTCACCTATCTTGATAGCGCCGATGCCTATTATTGTACCTTTAACCAAGTCGATAATAGTAATCATCACGAGCTAAGTATTCTTTTTAGTGACATGCGAAGTAGCTTCAGACCTTTAGTCGAGTTTTTAGATCTATTATTAACGGCGACCCAAGCTGATTTACCTATTCGCGCAAAATCAGTACTTAATATCAATGAGTTATTCGAACCTTTTGAACATGATCAAACGCTAAGTGAACAGTTACGTCGATTAACATCGATAAAACCGTTCAAGACCAATAAAACAGAAACGCGCGAACAGTTAGTTTTTGTTTTTCAAAAGCTTGAAGAAATGCATTACTTTGTTCGTAAAAATACAGGTAGCAGTAGATATTACGCTACTGCGCGTTTCGACTTAATTTACTTACTCATTGAATTTTTAAACGATGCTGAGTTAGTTAGTTTACCTGAGCAAGAGAAAAGCCAACAAGATGAGTTATTATTTTAATGGCTCATTTCATTGTAAGTTCTAATAGCCAAGCGCTAATAAAAAGTATTAATGACATTTCTAGTGGTGAAGGTTGATGGCTGGTTTTGATTCTTCTCAAGTTGCCACCTTACTCAGACAAATTGGTGCATACAATGACTTACTCGCTAGTGCCTATGTTTTTGGCTCCATAGCGAGTGACGAGCAAGATGTAAATACCATCAGTTTGTTACATAAATCAGGTTTGATCAGACCAGATGAATCTCCTGGCGAGTACAGAGTAACGACCGATCTTAAGCGCATGTTAAATAGACTGATGCGCAAACAATCAAGTTATCGACAACTTACTGATATGGGTAAGGTCATTGAAGCGATTGATGAAGTAGCAAAAGATTATCAATTAGCGACCTTAGCGAAAGAACCAGAGGATGCCGATTACTATTTAGATCAGCTTGATGATTTACTTTACGAAACGAAAGACAGTTTAAATAATAACTTAGATTCCATGCATTTTGCCATTGTTAGTCAGTTTGGTTTCGTGAACAGTTTGTCTAATAAAATACGCCAAAACGAACGTTATCTATCTTATGCGCAGAAACTGCTAAATGAACTGCAACAAATTGATCCACAAGATTGCTACGATTGGTTAGATTGGGCTTGTCCAAATGAATTTGCCCGTAAAATATCAAGTTTTGTCTACTGGTATAATCAAATATTACCTAAGCTGCGTTTAATTATTGATAACATGCGTATTAGCTTATTCCGCTTACGTCGAGATGAAAAGCAAGCTAGTCAACTACGTAATATGGCGCGTTTTTTACGTAAACATCCTGAATTTGATCTTGACGAAAATCTCTTTGAACTACCAAATTTACCTGAAACATTAAAGTATTCACCACCAATGCCACTACGAAGTTATGTTGATACTAAGCAAACCGATATTGAACAACCTTTACTTTTATTGGTGCAATCATTACGTAAACAAACGGTAGTAACACCGCTTAAAGCAAGAGAAACTAGTGAAGTATCTTTTAAAGCGATAGAAAAGATAGCCGCCGAAGAAGATTTCTTTGAACAACAAACTGAATTATTGTTCGAGCGGGTAATTATAAATAACTGCGCGGTATCAGCGCTAAGTTTTTATCAAGAGTTTCAAAATACTTGGCTTGAACAATCACAAACTATTACGCCAAAATGTTGGATAGAGTTAGTGTTTAGTTGCTACTGTAAGTTAACAAGCGCACAACAAAACGCATTGAATATAAAAATGAAAGGCGTTGCAGTTAAAGGAACCACTGATAATTATGGTTATAGTGATGTAGTTATCGAGTTAAAGGCTAAACTGAAAGTTAGTGCTTAATGTTATTTTAAAATCACAGTAAACACTTCTATGTAGTCGCTAAGGAATGCATAATGAAAACACTAATGAACAAACAATTATATAATTTTACTCAAGATAAGTTACAAAAAAATCGGCAGGGCGGTCAGATAAAAAATTCAGCTTTAGCAATAAGGCTTTATGAAGAATATAACTTTGGTCAGTTTGACTTTAATAAAAAATCATTAACATTTACCCTTCAAGATATTTTAGTACTGAGTGAAGAAATTCAAAGTAGACTTAGCCTTGATATAAGACAAGACTCTTACCCGAGCAAAGAAGACCGTCTCAGTAGCGCTAAAAAATTTAGAAACGAAAAAGATAATAGTTACGCCATTAGTAAAGATTTCATATTAGTTAACAGTTTATCTCATTTAAACGTTAATCTCAGTAGTTATAAAATATCACCGTTAACCTCATTAGGTAGTTATATAAAAGCTGAAGATATAAAGTCTATTGAACACTCGGCAATTGTTCTTGTTGAAAACCTTGCGGTAATGGCTAATCTGAGTTTAATTAATATTGATAAAATAAAAATAAACTCATGTTTAGAAAATCCTAATAATATTTTATGCAAAGAAATAGATCTAACTCAAGCGTTGTGGCTATACCGTGGTGATGTAAAACCACAACATACAACCAATAAGAGTTATCAATTCTTTAGACATTTTAAAGGTAGTATCCCTCTTGTTTGTTTCAGTGATTTAGATCCAAAAGGTATCGAAATAGCACTGAGCTGTAACGCTGATTATTGGTTAACACTTAACAATATTAATGAAATTACAATGCCGTTAAAAGGTGATGAACAAGAATGGTACCGACAGGGTGTTTCCATTAGCTTTCTAATTGAAAAATTAGAACTTGAGATACAATCTGTTGAAAATACTCATTGCTGGCATAATATATTTAAAACTCTCTTAAGTCATAAAAAGACAATCAAGCAAGAACATATGCTTTCACATAAACTGCCCTTAACTTTAATAAAGATAAACGCCAAAAATACTATTGACACTTAGTATTTACCCATATAGATCAAAACTTACACCAATAAAGTATAATAAATAAATATTATCAACCCTCACTTATTGTATTTACTCCGATGAGTTGTGATCCCTCGTTTGTAAAGTAACGTATATTGTATTAATGATATAAATAATTTTCTCGTCTCAAGTAAGATCAACGTAATATATAAAAATATCTTTATAAGTCAGTAATTTATAAATGATATCCTATATTAATTTGAATATATTAATCATTTGAACAATTTAAATTTAATACTTATTTCAGCATGTTTAAATATAAATCAAAAAATTCAATATTGATGACGATATTCAATATTGGCATCATACCAAAATATAACTCTCTATCATTACAGATGATTAATAGAGCTTATAAATATAAAATTGGAATATTAAATACGTGACACAGTTAAATACGGCTTGCCACAATGGCGATAATATTGTTGACTTATTTCGTAGCCAAATAGAGCAACACGGCCCCAATACAGCCGTTTCTTTTCAAGATAAAAATATTAGCTATCAACAGCTTGGCGAACAAAGTCTAACACTTGCATTATATTTACAACAACAGGGCGTATGTCTGGATGAATGTGTTGGTTTGTTTGTAGAGCCTTCAATTGAACTAATGGTCGGTGTATGGGGTATTTTACAATCAGGTGCAGCCTATTTGCCTCTGTCACCAGAATATCCAGAAGAGCGTTTAAAATATATGCTCGAAAACAGTCAATGTAAAATTATTATCGTTCAAGAGCAATTGGTTGAACGTTTGACTACCTTAGTTGCAGATGATGTAGTATTAATAACATTCTCACAGATTAGTCAATTTTATAAAGCTAATGATAAACCTCAATATTATATGCTTACACAGCATGCTTTATCACATAATTTAGCTTATGTAATTTACACTTCTGGCAGCACAGGTAAACCCAAAGGTGTGATGATTGAACACAAAAGCATTGCTAACCAAATGGATTGGTTATCGACTGAATTTTTATTAGATTGTAAAAGTGTTATTTTACAAAAAACCCCAATGAGTTTTGATGCTGCTCAGTGGGAAATACTGGCCCCATGTTGCGGAGCATTAGTAGTAATGGGTGATCCTGGTGTATATAAAAATCCAGATAAACTTGTAGATACTATGATTCGACATAGCGTTACGATGTTACAAGGTGTGCCTACTTTACTACTCGCGTTACTTGATGTTGAAAAATTCACCCAGTGTTTTACCCTTAATCAGATATTTAGTGGTGGTGAAGCGCTATCGAAACACCTTGCTATTGAACTATCAGAACAATTACCTAATTGCCGTATTATTAATTTATATGGACCAACTGAGTGCACTATCAACAGTTCGACTCATATTTTCGATATGAAAGACATTAACAATAGCGCTGATACTATTTCTATTGGTACACCGATACAAAATACCCAGTATTATATTTTAGATAACGAAAAATCACCTGTTGCTGTTGGAGATATTGGTGAACTTTATATTGCCGGGGTAGGCTTGGCTAGAGGTTATTTGCATCGCGAAGATTTAACAGCCGAGCGTTTTATTAGCTATTTTTTTGATGGTGATGAAATAGGTCAAACCCTTTATAAAACTGGTGATTTAGCTTATTGGAATAAAGATGGTTCAGTACAATATTCAGGAAGAGTGGATAATCAAGTCAAACTTCGAGGATACCGTGTTGAACTAGACGAAATTAAATCTATCATAGAGACTCACGACTGGGTTAATAATGCGGCGGTATTTCTTAAAGAAGATCCGTATACCGGCTACCAAAACCTTATTTCAATGATTGAATTAAACCCTCGAGAAGCAGCGTTGATGGATCAAGGAAACCATGATTCCCATCATCAATCTAAGCAAAGCCGTAGCCAAGTTAAAATGCAATTAACCAATATAGGTTGCCGTCAAGATACTGATAATCTAAATAAATCGATAATAAATTTACCAGGTAAAATTGCTACCGAAAAACAGCGAAAGCTTGTTTTTTCACGTAAAAGTTATCGTTTTTTTGATGGTAAAAAGATCACTAAAGAAGATATTCTCAAGGTACTGAACAGTAAAATAAATTACCATCATTACGCTAAGCTATCCGATCTTAACTATGCTGATTTTGGTAAGATTCTACGATATTTTGGACAATATCTTTCTGAGAAGAGGTTATTGCCTAAATATGGTTATGCCTCACCTGGTGCCTTGTATGCAACTCAAATGTATCTCGAATTAAATAGTATTGGAGGTCTTGCCCCTGGCTACTATTATTACCATCCAGTTCATCACCAATTAGTATTGGTTGCTGAGAAAAAGGATAGTGGCAAAGTACAGTTCAAAGTACATTTTGTCGGTAAAAAATCGGCTATTGAACCAATTTATAAAAATAATATTTTAGAAGTGTTAGAAATGGAAGCAGGCCACATGGTTGGTTTTTTCGAAAATATCTTACCAACGTATGGTTTAAGTATTGTATCGAGTGATTACTTGCCCGAAACAATACAATTTTTTGAAGTTGGCCAAAACGATTATTACCTTGGTAGCTTTAATATTGTTTCTGGTACAAAAGACGTAATGAATGATGATATCAAATTGTATTTACAAGCCCATCCTGGGCAAGTATCAGATCTTAAAGCCGGTAAATATTTGCATGAAAATGGTCAGTTAGGGCTGGTATCTAGTGATATAATTTTAAAAAAGCATGTTATCGCGATTAATCAATCTGTTTATGAAAGAGCTTCATTTGGTATTTCCATTTTAAGTACAACAGATAAAGATTGGTTGGGATACATAAACTTAGGCCGCAAGTTACAATCATTACAGATGAACGAATTAAATATTGGTTTCATGTCTGCTGGTTACAGCTCAAAAACCGGTAATAACCTGCCATCAGCTAAGAGAATTAAGCATATTCTTAATAAAGATTTAGGACCTTCATATTTCTTTATTGGTGGTTCTATCAGTGATATGCAAATACAAAGTGATGGTATGAATGAAGATTTAGTTCATATGAAAGGACCATCAGAAATTATTCAAGATGATCTGATCAAGTTTCTACCAACTTATATGATGCCAAATACAATTAAAGTCATAGATAAAATGCCATTGACTGTTAATGGCAAAATAGATATTAATACGTTGCTTACCTTAGAAACTGATTGTTTAAGTGAGGAACATTTAGAACCTTCTAATGACATTGAGAGTGCGGTATTAGATATTTGGAAAAAAGGTCTAAAGAGAGACTCAATTTCAGTTAATGCAGACTTCTTTGAACTCGGTGGAAATTCACTCATCGCGGTTAGCGTTATCAACAAAATTAATACTACTTTATATTGTGAATTACCGTTACAAATAGTGTTTTCTTGTCCTACAATTCAAAAATTAGCACATTTTATTAATAACCAAAATAACCAATCCACGTCACGTTTAGTCCCTTTTCAAACTAAAGGAAAGGGTAAGCCTATATACTGCTGGCCAGGATTAGGAGGTTATTGTATGAATTTACGCTTATTATCAGAAAAATTAGGTACTAACCGAGCATTTTTTGGGGTGCAAGCATACGGTATTAATGCTGGCGAATTACCTTACGAGACTATAAGTGAAATGGCCGCCAAAGATGTTGCTATGATAAAAAAAAATCAGGGTGATGGTCCTTATACCTTATGGGGATATTCATTCGGTGCCCGCGTTGCTTTTGAAGCCTGTTATCAATTAGAGCAAGCTGGTGATGTCGTCGAAAACTTATACTTAATCGCTCCTGGCTCACCCAAAGTAAAGGTCGAACAACATTTAGCTCAAAATAACCAAGCAAATTTCACAAACAAAAAGTTTATAACTATATTGTATTCGGTATTTATGGGTACAATAAAGAGTCAATCATTAGTAGAGTGTTTAGCTGTTGTTGATTCTAAAGAAAAATTTATTAACTTTATCTGTGGGTTGAATAATCAATTAGAAACTGGTTTAGTTAAGCGGATTATCGATATAGTTACGATGACTTTTGAGTTTACCTACTCATTTAATGAGCTTAAGAAACGACAGTTGAAGGCGCCTATTAAAATCATTAAAGCGAGTGGAGACGACTATTCATTTATTGAAAATAATGATGTTTTTTCTATTACAGAGCCGGTAATAGAACAAATTGAAGCAAACCATTACAGCATGCTTAAAACAACACATATAGACCAACTTGTCGCTGTTTTATAGTTAATTAGTTTTGTCTAAAGGAAGAATAATGCCACATATAAATATTAAACATTTCCCTTCACTTACTGAAGAGCAACATATCGCTTTGGCTAAAAGTATCACAGAAGCGGTAACTAACGTGGTTGGTTGTGATGAAAGCGTAATTTCTATTGCTGTAGAGCCAATAGAGCCAGAACTGTGGAATGAAAAAGTCTACCTTCCAGAAATTATTGGACGGAAAGATACATTAATTAAAACTCCTGATTATTAATTAAGTAAATAAGCGTTATCGTTCTATTAATGATTATTGATTATTGATTATTGATAGAACGATAATGCCAGAATAAATTAATTGATGGGCATAACCATTCCAGGCATGTTAGTAGGGCGTTTAACAAAACCATATTTCTGATAAACACCTGCAACATTTTCAGCAGCCATTAAACCAAAAAAAGCACCAGGCTCAGCAACGTCTTTTACCTTACTGACCAAATGTTCGGTGATACGCTGACATAATCCTAATTTTTGATGGGCTGGGTCAACAATCATATCTTGGAGATAAAAATATTGATAACCGTCACCAACAATACGGCCCATAGCAACAGCTTGGCCTTGATGCCAAATACTAGCAAAGAAAATTGAATTAGAAAGCGCTTTGGTTAAAGTCGGCTCGCTTAGGCTATCCCAACCAACCAAAGATCGTAATTGAATGACTGTTTGGCTATCTAAGATATTTTCTTTTAACAGGTAATCATTCATTAAGGTTTTCCTTTAACTATAATAGTAGCAATTATTAGAGTGTAAGTTATTGTATTAAATACTAACGTTATATATCTTACTCATAAATGAAATAATACCTTAGTTAGAACGAACTTAGAAGCGTATAGTTAGTGTGTATAAAATTAAATATTAGCCAATAAACTGTGGCAATGATTAAGAGAAAAACATGACAAAAATTTATAATAATATTATCGAGTTAATTGGTAATACCCCAATGATTAAACTGAATAAAATGTCTAATCATTTACCTGGAAATATTTACGCAAAATTAGAAATGTTTAACCCTATGTCTAGCGTTAAAGACCGTGTTGCATTATCCATGATCGAGAATGCCGAAAAAGATGGTTTAATTGACCCAAGTAAATCGGTAATTATAGAAGCGACTTCTGGTAATACAGGTATTGGCTTAGGTCTCGTGGCTAAACAAATGGGATACCGAACCATGGTAGTCCTCGCTGATACGATGAGTATTGAACGTGTTAAAGTGCTCAGAGCTCAAGGTGTTGAAGTAGTAAGAACGCCAGGTACTGAGGGTTTTTCTGCAGTTATAGCAAAAGTAAAAGAGTTATTAGCAACAATACCTAATGCTTGGTCTCCAATGCAATTTGATAACATGGCTAATCCTCAAGCTCATTATGATACAACGGGTATGGAAATTTGGCGAGATATGGAAGGTGATATCGATATGTTTGTTACAGGGCTTGGTACAGGTGGTACAATTTCTGGAGTAGGCAGGTATTTAAAAGAGCAAAATCCTTTAATAAAAATTATTGCAGTAGAGCCTGAAAATTGTGCTTTATTATCAGGTGGTCAACCAGGACTACATAAAATCCAGGGATTAAACGCAGGTTTTATTGCCAACACTACTGATGTTTCGATAATTGATGAAGCTATTATTATTAAAGATGAAGATGCTTTTACAATGACGCGAAATTTACTTCGTGAAGAAGGTGTTTTTGGTGGGATTTCAACAGGAGCATCACTTTATGGTGCTATTGAGTTAGCTAAACGACCTGAAAACGAAGGCAAAAATATTATCACTTTATTTCCATCTGGCGGGGAGCGCTATTTAAGCACACCTTTGTGGGATGTGGACGATCTTTAACGGTAAATTTATTTTTCCTCTTGATAAGGTGTTATGTATTTCTTGAGGTGAGTAATTTTTTAGGGAGTGTTTAGAAATGATAGAAATTTTAGAAATTGATCATATTGTATTAAGAACAACAAAGCTAGATGAAATGCTTGAGTTTTATATTAAAGTATTAGGCTGTATGGTTGAACGAGAAACTCCAGAAGAAACTGGTCTGACTCAACTTAGAGCGGGTAATGCACTGATTGATTTAGTGGTAGTTAATAGTCGACTTGGGGCTATTGGTGGTGGTGCGCCGACAAAAACAGAACGAAATGTCGATCACTTTTGTTTACAAATTAAGTCTATGCCTGAAGCTGATATTATAAGTCATCTTGAAAATCATAAAATAAAATCTGGCGAGTTTACCAGTCGATATGGCGCACAAGGTCTAGGGAATTCACTATATATACAAGATCCTGAAGGAAATAGTATTGAATTAAGGTGCCAAATTTAAATTTTATTTTAGATGATCCATCAATACTGTCAAAAGAAGTATTGATAGATTATATTCTACCAAACCAATAATCAGAAAATAAAAATGAAAGCTACGTTAAAATTGTGGTTAGTTATACAGAAAATAATTTCATTTCCGTAGTTATCAGTAATTATCAGTAATTAT
>JBKEHN010000064.1:0-15645 GCA_046710905.1 Colwellia sp. | reverse complement strand
ATTGAAATTGAAATTGAAACTGAAATTGAAATTAAAACTGAAAGGTTATTTCTCCTTCATATTCCATAAAATATCTTGGCTACTGCCCATTTGCTTGGTAGTTTTCCATCCCACTGTTGTGCTGTCACATACTCAACTAAGGTTTTATTCGACTTAATCGCAGCCGCTTCCTTCATCATAGCCTCTGCTTCTGCCTCTATTTCAATGACGTAAGCACTATCATCGGCATGTGCTTTTTCAGCATCACGTTTAGCTGCTGCAGTGTTAACCTCACGTTGTGGCTCAAGCTTTTGACGCTCTAAGCGATACTTTTCGTGGCAGTTAAGGTTTTTTTAGTTTGTTTAGTTTCGATACTTTGTAAGTGTTTTTGTGACAAAACTAAGTTTTTATTTGGCTAGAGGTATTAAATCTTAAGAAAAAGGTAGGAGTGTTTAACTATATCATCATCACCTTCATCAATGGTGCAGGGGACTTGTCATAAAATAAGTACAGTAACAACGGCAGTAGAACTTTTAATAAAATGTTTAGTTATTTGAGTCGTATCAATATCGACAGAGGTTTTTGTCATTCTATTTTTCAATATGTATTTTTCTTTTTTTTATTCAGAGCTTAGCAATTATTATGAGATATTTATTTGAAGAATCATTGTAACTAGCGTGTTAATAACCATAAAGCCTTGACATAACATGTCAAGGCTTTTATTTTTATCTACTACTCACAATGAAAGTATAAGTAACAAAATTAATTCAAAAATGTTTGATAAGCGAGATTCTCGGTTTCTTCTTGCCACTGATAACCAAGATCATCAAGGTGTTTGAAGAATTCATTTTGTTGATTTTTATCAAGATCGAAACCAGCAAGTACCTGACCAAATGCTGCGCCATGGTTACGGTAATGAAATAAGGTAATATTCCAATACTCACCCATAGCAGCTAAGAATTTTTCTAATGCCCCAGGATACTCAGGAAATTCAAAACTAAATAGTCGTTCATCATTATTACTTTTAGCTGAACTTGGACTTTTACCACCAATCATGTAGCGAACATGCAGTTTTGCAAGTTCATTGTCGGTAAAATCTCTTACTTGATAGTTTTCGCTTACTAGCCCTTGAAGTAACTGCTGACGTTCTTGAACACTGCCACCAAGACGAACACCAACAAAAACTTCAGCACTAAGTTTACCTGAATAACGATAGTTAAATTCAGTAATGGCGCGGTTACCTATTGCTTGGCAAAAACGTTTAAAACTGCCTTTTTCTTCTGGAATAGTAACGGCTAATATTGCTTCTTTCTTTTCGCTTAATTCGCAACGTTCTGATACATAACGTAAGGTATGAAAGTTCATGTTTGCACCAGAAAGTATGGCTGCTAATGATTCATTACCTTTACTCGTTTGCGTATACTTTTGTAATCCGGCTAATGATAAAGCACCTGCAGGCTCAGCAATTACACGTGTTTCTTCAAAAATATCTTTGATTGAGGCACAGATTTCATCAGTTGATACGGTAATGACTTCATCACAAAACTGTTGAATTAAACCAAAAGTATTTTCACCAATACGTTTAACGGCAACACCATCAGCAAACAAACCGACTTGTGCTAGATCGACAGGCTCCCCGGCTTCAAGAGCGGCTTTCAAGCAGGCTGAGTCGTCAGCTTCTACGCCAATAATCTTAGTACTTGGACTTAGTTGCTTGAGGTATACCGACATTCCAGCAAGCAGACCACCACCGCCAACCGGTATAAAGACCACATCAGCATGCGGTAATTGTTGTAACAGTTCTTTAGCTACTGTGCCCTGACCAATCATGACTTCAATATCATCGAAGGGATGCACTAGGGTCTTTTTTTCTACTTTGGCATATTCGATTGCAGCGGCCTGTGCCTCATTGAAATTATTACCCACTAAACGTACTTCACCACCAAAGCGTCTTACATTATCTACTTTGATGTCAGGTGTAGTTTTTGGCATGACGATAGTGGCTTTAATACCAAGTTTTTTTGCGGCTAACGCTAAACCTTGGGCATGATTTCCAGCTGAAGCAGCGATAACACCATGAATACATTGCTCTTCAGTTAAACCATTAAGTTTATTGTAAGCGCCACGTAATTTAAACGAATGTACGGGTTGTTGATCTTCACGTTTTAGATAAATATGGTTATTTAATCGAGAAGATAACTTGTTACAAGCTGTTAGTTCAGTTTCAATAGCAAGATCATAAATAGGAGCAAGTAGAATACGTCTTAGGTAATCTAATGGTGTTTGTAGTGAGGCTTGTTTTAGAGTGTCTGTCATTAGATTTACCTAGGAATTAGATGGAGCTATTTGCATAGTTTCTTTAACATTACTTAAGTTGAACGCGACAAAAGTGGCGTTCAACTCTTTTACTTTATTAGTCAACTAAACCATCAAGTAAAGCACGGTTACGTACAGCGCCTTTATCGGCACTTGTTGCTAACATTGCGTAGTTTTTTAATGCATAGCTAATTGGACGAACTCTGTCTTTTGGTTTCCATGCTTGCTTACCTTTTGCTTCCATTGCCACGCGACGGGCATACAGCACTTCTTCCGAGACTTGCAAGATAATTTCACGCGTTGGAATATCGATGTGAATGATATCACCTTGTTCAACTAAGGCGATTGTACCGCCATCAGCGGCTTCAGGAGAAACATGACCAATAGATAACCCAGAAGTACCACCAGAGAAACGACCGTCTGTTAACAAGGCACAGGCTTTGCCTAAACCCATAGATTTTAAGTAAGTCGTTGGATAAAGCATTTCTTGCATACCTGGGCCACCTTTAGGGCCTTCGTAACGAATAACGACTACTTCACCAGCAACTACTTTTTTGTCAAGAATGGCAGCAACTGCTTCGTCTTGGCTTTCAAAAATGTGTGCAGGACCTGTAAATACTAAGTTATCGTCTTCTACACCTGCTGTTTTAACAACACAACCGTCTGGTGCAATATTACCAGAAAGTACCGCTAAACCACCTTCTAATGAGAATGCGTTTTCAAGGCTACGAATACAGCCGTTTTCACGGTCATCATCTAAGGTATCCCAACGACAATCTTGACTAAAGGCTTTAACTGTACGAATCCCAGCAGGGCCAGCACGGTAGAATTTTTTAATGTCTTGATCATCAGTCAAAGTAATATCATATTTAGCGATAACATCTGCTAACGTAGTACCTAAAACATTTGGCACATTAGTATGCAATAAACCAGCACGATCTAATTCACCTAAAATACTAATAACACCACCAGCGCGATGTACATCTTCCATGTGATATTCAGGTGTTGACGGGGCAACTTTACATAACTGGGGTACGCGACGAGATAATTCATCCATATCTTTCATGGTGTAATCAATTTCAGCTTCTTGTGCCGTTGCCAATAAATGTAAGATAGTGTTGGTTGAACCACCCATAGCAATATCTAAACACATAGCATTGTGTAGTGCTTCTTTACAGGCGATATTACGTGGCAGTGCAGACTCATCGTTATCCTGGTAATAACGTTTTGTTAATTTAACTATTTCTTTACCCGCTTTTAAGAATAATTGTTCGCGATCGGCATGAGTTGCCAACATAGAACCGTTACCCGGTAAGGCTAAACCTAATGCTTCTGCTAAACAGTTCATTGAGTTGGCGGTGAACATACCTGAACATGAACCACACGTAGGACAGGCAGAACGTTCAATGTTATCACTGTCTTCATCACTTACTGTTGGATCTGCACCTTTAATCATGGCATCAACTAAATCAAGCTTAATTATTTGATCGCTAAGTGTGGTTTTACCGGCTTCCATTGGACCGCCAGAAACAAAAATTACTGGGACGTTTAAGCGCATTGCTGCCATCATCATGCCAGGAGTAATTTTGTCACAGTTTGAAATACAGACCATGGCATCAGCACAATGAGCATTCACCATGTATTCAACTGAGTCGGCAATTAAGTCACGTGAAGGTAAGCTATAAAGCATACCGCTGTGACCCATAGCAATACCATCATCAACAGCAATAGTATTAAATTCTTTGGCAACACCGCCGGCTTCTTCAATAGCCCCAGCTACAAGTTGTCCCATATCTTTTAAATGCACATGACCTGGAACAAATTGTGTAAAAGAGTTAACTACCGCAATAATCGGTTTTCCAAAATCACCATCTGTCATGCCTGTAGCGCGCCATAAAGCCCGAGCACCTGCCATATTACGGCCTTGAGTAGAAGTTGCAGATCTTAATTTAGGCATGATTTTTACATTCCAAGTAGAGAGTTTGAGAAAGACTTATTTTGGAAGTTTACTTTGTGCTTAACGCACTAAATAAACTTTTAAAATGAGGTCTGTTTTAGTAAACAAAGAACAACAAAGTCGAAGCTAGTTCGGTGAAATTTCAAGGCAGGAAGTACGCAGCTTATAAGTATAAGTGAGTACTTCCAACAATAAAATGTAGCGAATTAGTAAAGATATAAACTAAAAACTATTTTACCGGATCTAACCAGCTTTCTGGTACTTCAGTAGTGCCATCAAAAATACCAAAAAAGGCTTCTTGAATTGCTTTAGTGATAGGACCACGAGAACCGTTACCTACCGGTAAGCCATCTACCGATTTTACTGGTACTACTTCTGTAGCAGTACCACACATAAAGAATTCGTCAGCAAGATAGAGTGCTTCACGGGCAATAGATTCTTCACGTACTTCGTAGCCTAATTGTTTAGCCAAGAAAAAGACTGCATCACGTGTTAAGCCTTGCAAAATAGAGGCTGTTCCAGGTGGCGTATAAATAATATTGTTACGTACTAAGAATAAGTTTTGACCTGCGCCTTCACTGACCATATTATTGACATCAAGTGCTACACCCTCAGCATAACCATGGCGAGCAGCTTCAGTCGAAATAAGTTGTGAAGACAAATAGTTACCGCCTGCTTTTGCGGCAGTAGGCATGGTATTTGGCGCTAAACGGTTCCAGCTAGAAACACCAACTTCAACACCATTTTCAACAGCATCAGCGCCTAAGTATGCTTCCCAGCTAAATGCAGCAATCATTAAATCAGCTTTAGCATCAATGGGTGGACGAAGTCCCATACCAATATCACCTAAAAAGGCTAATGGACGCAGGTATGCAGACTTTAAATCGTTTTTAACAACGGCATCTTTACAGGCTTGTACAACTTCTGCTTGCGTATATGGAATATTCATACGATAAATTTTTGCTGAATCAAACAAACGTTTTATATGCTCTTCCAAACGGAAAATGCAGGTACCTTTATGTGTCTCATAGGCACGAATACCTTCAAAAACTGATGAACCATAATGAAGAGCATGACTCATTACGTGTACAGTAGCGTTTTGCCATGGCATGATCTCACCGTTGAACCAAATATATTCTGCATTGACTTTAGCCATTTTCTTTTCCTAATTTTTGTTACTCGTAACTAATTACTAAACCCCGACGATGGTGTCAGAATCATGTAAATTAGTACGGAGCGAATATTTATTTTATTATGGGTAAATTATATTACTTGTGGTTTAAGCACTATATTGCTGCGTTTGTGCTGTTCTATTGTCTACTTTGACACTCTTGATGTCGATCAATTTGTTAATTTGATCAACAAGTAAAGCAATAGGGCGTTCACTGCTGACACTCATGGTTATGGTGGCAACGTTGTTACCAGTATTTACTTCAGCATTGATACCATTGATGAGAAAACCACGATATCGAGTGACTTGTAAAATGCGTTCTAGTACTACTTGTTTATCATCAGCCATAATGATTAATTGATATTTATTTAGTGTCATATGATTCATCTTAAACACTCTCCATCATTTTATCGTTTGCTGTATTAGGTGGTACTAATGGCCAAACATTTTCATTTGCATCTATTTTTACTTGTAAGAAGTAAGGACCATCATGGTCTAACATTTCTTTAACAGCAGCGTCTATTTCACTCTTTTTACTGATCTGCTTTGCTTTTATGTCAAACGCCGTCGCTAACATAACGAAATCAGGATTATCTGACAAATCAGTTTCGCTGAGTCGGCCATCAAAAAATAGGTCTTGCCATTGACGAACCATACCTAATTTAGCGTTATCAATGAGTACTACTTTTACTGGAATTTGGTAACGTTTAATCGTCGCTAGCTCTTGTACATTCATCATAATTGAACCATCACCAGATACGGCAATGACAGTGTCATGTGGCCGCGATATTTGTGCGCCAATCGCAGCAGGTAGACCAAAGCCCATGGTGCCCATACCAGCACTAGTTAAGAAGTTACTTGGATCATCAAAGTCCATATGTTGTGCAGCCCACATTTGATGTTGACCCACATCGGTAGTTATACAAGTGTTATTTGGCATAAAATCACTTACAGTTTTTAATAAAGCCGGAGCAAAAATATTTTCTCCTGGGTGGTCATAGCGCCAAGAAAAATCAATACTCATTTTTCGTAACTTTTGTTGCCAGTCAGATATATCCAAAGTAGTCGCTAGTAAGGGTAAATTAGCTTTTAAATCACCTAGAATTGCAGCGTCAGCATCGCGGCGCTTATTAATTTCTGCGGTATCAATATCAAAATGAATGACTCTGGCGTTTGGTGCAAATTCATCTAATTTACCCGTCACTCGGTCATCAAAACGAGCGCCAACGACGACTAATAAATCACTTTCCTGAACTGCAATATTGGCTGCTTTTGTACCGTGCATACCTAACATGCCAAGGTAGTTTGTGTTGTCAGGATTAATTGCACCCAGGCCTTTTAATGTTGAAACACTAGGCATACCTGTTTTTTCGGCAAAATTGCGTACTTCTTCTACCGCGTTGGCCATACCAACACCACCACCTACGTACAAAATAGGCTGTTTGGCATGGCGCAGTAAATCAAGCGCTTTACTAATATCAGCAAGGGGTAATTTTACTTTGTTTCTTAAATGAGACAGTTTATCTAAACGTTGAGTGACTTCTGCTAACTGTATGTCTTTAGGAATATCAACAAGTACCGGTCCATAACGACCTTCTAAAGCAATTTCAAAGGCTTGGTGTAGTACTTTTTCAAGGTCATTAATATCGGTCACTTGAAAAGAGTGCTTAGTACAAGCAAGTGATAAACCAAAAATATCAATTTCTTGGAAGGCATCACTACCCATTGCAGCTGTAGGAACTTGCCCTGTGATTGCAACAATAGGAATTGAATCAGCTAACGCATCGGCAAGACCAGTGATCAAGTTTGTTGCCCCAGGTCCTGAGGTTGCTAAGCAGACACCAACTTTACCAGCGGCACGCGCATAACCGACAGCAGAAAATGCTGCACCTTGCTCATGACGACACAGATAGTGTTTTACGTCACTATCATATAAAGCGTCATAAATCGGCATTATTGCACCACCGGGATAGCCAAAAACGTGTTGTACACCGTGTTCTTGTAGCACTTCAAATAATAATGCGCCGCCTGTTAGCGTTTTACTCTTGGTCATGATGATTCCAATTGTTATCTTGTTAAGGTCTATATTTTTAGCATTTTATCTTTATTAGAAAAGTTAATAAAAAATTAAAAAAAGCTAAAAAGAAAACCCTCGGTTCTTACGAAGCGAGGGTTTGTTATTTGATTGAACGCTTTACTTTAGCTCAACAAAACCCTCGAGGTGATTTAATAATCACCACGACGAGAAGATTTATAATAATTGAGTTAAATTTATACATTTTTATCTCTTTACTTGTATTATTTTTCGCTGACTGATCATTATTTTTATGTTCAGCGTAACTTACTTATTAAATTAATACCATAGCTCTAATCCTATGTGCAAGTTATTTTCTTATAGTATTTTTGTACGATAACTGACATTCGGTAATAAACCCATTTAAAACATTTGAACTACACTGTAATTAAGTAATAAATTAAATGGAATTTTTATGTCACTTTCTTGTGTGTACAGTCGAGCTAGAATAGGTCTTGCATCTCCCTTAGTCACCGTTGAAGTTCACCTGGCTAATGGTCTGCCCGCATTCAATATTGTTGGTTTACCAGAAGCCTCAGTAAAAGAGTCAAAAGATAGGGTTCGTAGCGCGATAATCAACTGTGGTTATGAGTTTCCGGCGAAACGCATTACTGTTAATCTCGCCCCAGCTGATTTACCCAAAGAAGGTGGCCGTTTTGATTTACCTATAGCGGTAGGCATTCTGGCCGCCTCTGAACAACTACCACCCGTTGACTTATGCCAATATGAATTTGCTGGAGAGCTGGCCTTATCTGGTGAGCTAAGGGCCATTGTTGGCGAAATACCTGTTGCCATGGCAAGCAGCCAAAGTGAGCGGACTTTGATCATACCCACCCAAAATATCGAACAGGCTAGTTGGGTTAAACAAGCGAAAATTCACGCTATCAGTCATTTAACGCAACTATTCGCACATTTTGCGGGACAACAAGTTTTACCGTTAGTCACAGAGCAAATTATAGCAGAAGAGTTGACTGAGCAAGATCAAACACTAGATATGAGCGATGTTATCGGACAGCCCTTGGCCAAGCGAGCCTTAGAAATTGCTGCCAGTGGTAGTCATAATTTATTATTTATTGGTCCACCAGGTACGGGAAAAACTATGTTAGCAAGTCGCTTAGCCGGTATTTTACCGCCGATGACGGAGGAAGAAGCGTTACAAGTCGCCGCCATTCAATCGATTAGTAACCACGGTATTACCCGCAAATCTTGGTTTACTCGGCCTTTTCGAGCACCACATCATACGGCTTCGTCAGCGGCTTTGGTGGGAGGAGGTAGTCAACCAAAGCCCGGAGAAATCACGTTAGCGCACAACGGTGTATTGTTTTTAGATGAACTGCCGGAGTTTGAACGAAAAGTCTTAGACGTATTACGCGAGCCAATGGAGTCAGGCGAAGTGACTATATCTCGAGCCTTACACAAGCAATGCTTTCCGGCACGTTTTCAATTAATTGCCGCGATGAATCCAAGTCCTACAGGATTTTATAACGACCAACGTAGTACGCCAGAGCAAGTATTACGTTATTTGAATCGTTTGTCAGGACCTTTTCTTGACCGGATTGATATTCAAGTTGAAGTGGCACGCTTGCCAAGAGGTACTTGGGCGAAGAGTAGTCAAAAAAACGAGTCAAGCGCACAAGTACAGCAGCGAGTACAAGCGTGTCGTATTCTTCAATTACAACGACAGGGTAAAGCCAACGCTCATATCAGTAGTAGTGAATTGAAAAGTTACTGTGCTTTAAGTGTTGCAGACAACGAGTTTTTAGAGATTGCGGTAGAAAAACTAGGTCTATCAACCCGCGCACACCACAAGATCTTGAAAATTGCTCGCACGCTCGCCGATATAGAAGGCACCCCAAATATTTGCCATAAACATCTAGTAGAGGCTTTATCTTACCGAGCGATGGACCGATTATTACGTCATTTAATGAGTGCGGTTTCGGTCTAGTGATACCCATTTTATTAATGACAACATTATACAATCGATGACAGAAAAGCTTTAATTAACGGCTGCGCTTTTGATTGATTCAAACAACATATACCTAGCTCGAAAGGCTCAATATCACCAATATTTTCTAGGTTATTAACCCTATCTTTCACTGGACTATTATCCACTACCACTTGCGGTACTATGCCAACCCCACAACCTAAAGCGACCATACTAACTAAAGCTTCATGACCAGAAACTGTGGCGTAGATATTAGGTTTTCCTTGTTGTTTTTTGCGATACCAAAGCTCAAATCGCTTTCGAGCAGCACCATGTTCAGGCAATATTATCGGAATTTCAGACCAACTTAATACTTTTTCGCTTAACTGCTGCTGAACCTTGCAGGTCATCGTTGGCGCGATTACCGATAGTGCAATAGTATCAAGGTGATGAAAATAGACACTGCGGGGAAGATGGTCTGGCGCTGCTGCAATCGCAAAATCTACAGCTTGATTTTGTACTTGCTCAAGGGCATCGGCGGCATCACCTGTGGTCAGCATAATTTCGACTAAAGGGTGAAGCACACGAAACCTTTCTAACAGAGGTGGTAAGTGACTATATGCGGCAGTAACTGAGCAGTAGACGTGCAGTTTGCCTGTTAATTCGGCCTGTGTTTCATCAAGTGATAGCTTGAAATTATGCCATTGTTCAAGTTGTTGTTCGGCGTAGGCTTTAAATTTTTTACCAACATCGGTTAATACCACCGTTCGATTATCGCGATGTAATAACGCAGTACCTACCTCATCTTCGAGTCGTTGAATTGCTCTACTCAATGTTGATGGGCTGATGTGATGTGCTTGCGCCGTTTTACCAAAATGTAAACTTTGGCTCAAGTGAGAAAACATCGACAGTGCTTTTTGATCCATAATTTATTGCTCTTGTGTTGAAACTTAACCTTTGCGTTGCAAAAATCGCAACGTCACAGTGCGAATATATCACTTTTTGCAACGTAATATCTAGGGTAAGGTGATTACATTGAAAAAAGCCTTGTTAAAAAGCACAGTCAGCAAGCTGACTCAACTAATACTTCAGAAATTATAGGAAAGTCCATGAGCAACTATTTTAATACTTTAAGTTTACGTGAAAAATTAGGCCAATTAGGTCAATGTCGTTTTATGAAACGTGAAGAGTTCAGCGATGGCTGTAACTTCATTAAAGATTGGAACATTGTTATCGTTGGTTGTGGTGCTCAAGGTTTAAACCAAGGTTTGAACATGCGTGATTCTGGTTTAAATATTTCTTATGCGTTACGTGATGGGGCAATTAGCGAGAAGCGTCAATCATGGCAGTGGGCTACAGAAAATGGTTTTACTGTTGGTAACTACGCTGAATTAATTCCTCAAGCAGATTTAGTATTAAACTTAACACCTGATAAACAACATACCTCAGCTGTTACTGCAGTAATGCCATTAATGAAACAAGGCGCTACGCTTTCTTACTCACATGGTTTTAATATCGTTGAAGAAGGTATGCAAGTTCGTCCTGATATTACGGTTGTTATGGTCGCACCTAAGTGTCCAGGTACTGAAGTACGTGAAGAGTACAAACGTGGTTTTGGTGTACCAACACTTATCGCGGTTCATCCAGAAAATGATCCTCAAGGTAATGGTTTAGCGATTGCTAAAGCATACGCTAGTGCAACAGGTGGCGATAGAGCCGGTGTTTTACAGTCCTCTTTCATCGCTGAAGTTAAGTCTGACTTAATGGGTGAGCAAACCATTCTCTGTGGCATGTTGCAAACGGCTGCTGTTTTGGGTCACAAGCAATTAATCGCTCAAGGTATCGATGCAGCTTATGCGCGTAAATTATTACAATACGGTTTAGAAACGACTACTGAAGGTCTTAAGCATGGCGGTATCACCAACATGATGGACCGTTTATCAAATCCGGCGAAAATTAAAGCGTTTGATATGTCTGAAGAATTGAAAGTGATTTTACGTCCATTATTTGAAAAACATATGGATGACATCATCGAAGGTCGTTTTTCTGAAACTATGATGGCTGATTGGGCAAATGACGATATTAACTTATTAACATGGCGCGCAGAAACAGCGGAAACATCCTTTGAATTAGCCGCTGATTGTGAAACTGAAATTACTGAACAAGAATATTACGATAAAGGTATCTTCGTTGTTGCGATGATTAAAGCGGGTGTTGAATTAGCCTTTGAAGCAATGGTTGCTGCGGGCATTATTGAAGAATCAGCCTATTACGAGTCACTTCATGAAACGCCACTTATTGCTAACTGTATTGCACGTAACAAGCTTTATGAAATGAACGTAGTAATTTCTGATACTGCCGAGTATGGTAATTACTTATTTACTCACGCGGCAGTGCCGCTACTTGAAGACTATGCTGCTAACTTGTCTCTTGAGCAATTAGGCGAAGGTTTGCAAGAAAGTTCAAATAACGTTGATAACGCGCGTTTAATTGAAGTGAATGAAGCAATTCGCAGCCATGGTGTTGAAGTCATTGGTAAAGAACTTCGTGGTTATATGACCGACATGAAAAAAATTGCTAGCGCCACATAATTAAAAGGTAGGATGAGACCTTATAGGTTGTCATTCTCCCTAGTTATTTAATCGGGAAGCCATTGCTCAATAGAGGCTAATGGCTTCCCGTTTTACTTTACTCCTAATTATTTTAAATTATCAATACATTTAAGGAATCTCGAATGTCAGAATTCAAACAAGTTACCATTACTAAAGTCGCTAACGTATATTTTGATGGCAAGGTAACTAGCCGTAAAGTTACGTTCAACGATGGTAGCTTTAAAACTTTGGGTATCATGATGCCAGGTGATTATACCTTTAGTACCAATGAAAAAGAGTTAATGGAAATTACCGCAGGTGAATGTGAAATTTTACTTAGCGGTACAACTGAATGGCAGAGCATTAACGGTGGACAATCTTTTTATGTTGATGCGAATAGTTCGTTTGATGTACGCGCAAAAACGATAATCGATTATTGTTGTAGTTATTTATAATTTCTATCTCTGTATTTAACCAATTAAAGTATTGCTCGCTTTAATTGGTTTGATAAAAACGGTCAACTAAATAATTTTCACTTGATAATTTTCTTTAATATCTCTCTCTATAGCTTCAATCTTCTCAGGCAAATTCTAAAAGTAATAAGGCTATCATTCCGTCAATTACGTTGATGATATAAAACTAGCTTAGCTAGTTTTATCAGTAGGGTTTTCTCCGCATTAAAAATAATATTATCTATAAAACCTAGTGAAAACTCATCTCTATCTTTATTTGATTCAGCGATAAAAGCTCATCAATGTTACTGGCGTGAGAAAATAATACCAGTAGTAAGCAAAGAGTGATTCTTCAGTGATCATCTTATAGCTCTTTAAAAATATAGCTTTAATAACATACGGAAGCACTTTTAATATTATTTAATTAGTAAAGTTGACGCCGTAGTGTTTCAGTGAAAGTAGCACAATAACGACTTACTACGACCACGTTACACGACAGGAATTAAATAATAATGATACGTTCATCACTACTGCCGAGTTTATTCATTACTACTATAGCGTTAATTGCTATGCCAGTAATTGAAGCAAAAGCATCAAATAGCAAAATTATGTTTGATGACTTCAGCTATAAAACCTTAGCTGAGGTGCAAAAAAATGGCTGGCTACCTCGAACACAAAGTGGTCATCCAGGTATTAAAAATCTAATTTGGTGGCCAGAAGGCCTAAGTTTTCATCCAGACCAAGCCGATGCGGATAATACCGTAATGCGTCTAACCTCAAAAACTGATGGTAGCGCAGAAAATACCCGTCACTCGCAAATTTGCCATCAACGTAAGTATCTAGAGGGTACCTATGCAGCACGTTTATATTTTAATGACCAACCTGATTTTTGTCCTGATGGTGATGGGATAGTTGAAACCTTCTACACCATAAGTCCACTTGAAGCACCGATGGATAAAAATTACAGTGAAATGGACTTTGAATATCTGCCTAATGGTGGTTAGGGCGAAAAAGAGAATGTATTATTTTCAACGTCTTGGCAGACTTTTAACTTCAGCCTTGGACAAAAGTGAATACTTTTGATACTTATATAAAAAGCCTACAAGGTTACAATACTGTGGTATTACAGGTATTTGACAATAAAACTAAATACTATATAAAGGGTCATTTATTTTCACAACACGGCAGTGATGTGTATCCAGAAGTAGCCATGTCGGTTAATTTTAATTTATGGTTTATACCTGAGCAAATTGTAGTAAGTACACAAATGCGTCAATACCATCAAGAGGTTGATTGGGTTTATTTTAATGCGGATAAAAACTTATCTCATAAAGCCGTAGTAAGAGAAGTCGCAAACTTACGTGCTAGTGATGTTAAGCAACAAGATACTGTGCCGCATTGGCAACCTAAGCTAGCTAGCTACTGTGGTTTATAAAAGAACTCTATTTAAAACTACGCATAAACATATAATCAAGATAGCTATAGCTATCTGCATTGAGGAACATCAATTTTGAGTATAATCAGAGAAAAAAAAGTGATTCGTTGGGGGATGATTGGCTGTGGTGCCGTCACTGAAATAAAGAGCGGTCCAGCGTATCAGAAAACTATTGGCTTCGAACTGTCAGCGGTTATGCGTAGAGATTTAGCACTCGCGAAAGATTATGCTCATCGTCATCAAGTGGCTAGGTATAGTAACAACGCCGAAGATATTATTAATGATGCCAGTATTGATGCAGTATATATTGCTACTCCCCCTGATAGTCATAAACAGTATGCATTACTGGTGGCAAAAGCAGGTAAACCTTGTTGTATTGAAAAACCTTTGGCACCGAGCTATCAAGAAAGCTTAGCTATTGAACAGGCCTTTAGAAAAGCAAATGTACCCTTGTTTGTCGCTTATTACCGTCGTTCATTACCAAGATTTAACAAAGTGAAGGCTATACTAGAAAAGGGTACTATAGGCAAAGTCAGGCATGTTAGTTGGCAATTAAGTAAGCCGGCTAATACGATTGATTTATCAGGACAATACAATTGGCGTACAGATAAGAGTATTGCCGTAGGAGGTTACTTTGACGACTTAGCTAGCCATGGTTTAGATTTGTTTGCGTTTCTATTAGGAGACTTTAAAAAAGTTAGCGGCATAGGTACAAATCAGCAAGGCCTATACTCAGCCTTTGATGCGATTACTGCTTGTTGGCAACATGAAAATGGTATTACCGGCACTGGTAGTTGGAACTTTGGCGCTGCAGCAAGACAAGATAACGTGACCATATTGGCTAGTGAAGGGCTGTTGAGCTTCTCCATTTTTGATGAGACGCCTATAGTCTTAACTCAAGGTAATAATAGTGAAACCCTTGTCATTGAAAATCCGATAAATATCCAACTACACCATGTTGAAAATATCTACCAGCAGCTTGTCAATGGGCAACAACATCCATCAAACGGCTCTTCTGCACTACATACTAGCTGGGTTATGGATAAAATTTTAGCGGTTACCCATTAACGGTACTGTGCCGTAAGCACATTAATTAACTTGGTAGGTTGTATTCTCTTCCTACCAAGTGGTTACCTGTGCCATTAAAACATCACTGTTTGCTTGTATTGCAATACCTTGTTCGGTATCACCACTATTGATATAGCGGGCAGCTAAGTATCGACGAGCGGCTAATAAATCATTATTGCTTTGCAGTGCAGTTAAGAAAAAAGTAGTTGCTTGCACGAAGTCTCGTTGTAAATAGAGCGCTATATCTCGTGAAAAAGCGTCATTACTAAAGTTGCTAATGTATGGCTGTGAAGCTTTTGTTGGATACGGGTCAAAGCGTTGTGTTATTTTTTCAACTCATTGCTCTAAGACATTATAAATACTAGGAGATAGAATTACGCCTTGTTCGACTTGCTGGCTGAGATAAAAGCGATAATCTAATTGGAAACCTTGTGGGTAACCGCGCAGTTTCGTTTGCACTAATAAATCGACGTTTAGTGTTTTGGCAAGCGTTCTTAATTCGCTAGGATCGGGGTTTACCGAATTTTGTAAGGTCTCTTGTTTAGCTAGTGAAATGAACTGAAGCAATTGGTTTCGAGGAATCAGTTGTAATTGACTGCTTCTTGTTAAGCTTTCATTTATATAGTCCATACCCTTCAAAGGCACCTAATCGTGAATATCATCAGGAATATCATCAGG
>JBKEHN010000063.1:0-15845 GCA_046710905.1 Colwellia sp. | reverse complement strand
AAAAGTAACGCATGATAACGTCATAAAAAACATTCATGATCATTAACACCATAAGCAAACTACAGAAATTACCTAATACATCGATAATCTTGGCCGTTATTTTTAACACTGAATCCATTTAATTCTCGTCTTAGTAAAGCTAATTTAGTTATTTAATCTAGTAAAGCAAACAATTCATAATCAAAAAACCAGTGAGTTAACTTATCTCACTGGTTTTATTTTTTATATACCTGACTAAAAATTATTTTTTAGCGTCAAAGTTATCAAGATAAGCTCGGTCTGATAAATTAGTCCAAGCACGTACCTGATCCTTATAATCATTCAATGACTTCAAAATTTCTGCCGTCAGCGGATCTTTAGCTGCAAACTCTTTGAGTAATTCATCATTGGCGACCACAAGTGCATTCATTACGGGTTTAGGAAATGAGCGCATTTGTACGTTAGGATAATCTTTCTTAAGTGATGCTAAGTTCACGCCACTGGCATGCATAGATTGAGAATACATATCATAAGCAGCTACTTTCATGGCAACTGTCAGTATTTTCTGTAAGTCTTTTGGTAATGAATTATATGCTTTTTCATTAACCATAAACTGTAACTCAGTACCTGGCTCATGCCAACCAGTATAATAATATGGCGCTACTTTATGAAATCCCATACGTAAATCGAGTGATGGCCCAACCCACTCTAGCGCATCAATGGTATTTCGTTCTAAGGCAGTATAAAGTTCACCCGCTGGAATATTAGTAGGTTTTGCTCCTAGTTTTGCTAACACTTCACCAGCAAAACCCGGAATACGCATTTTTAAGCCTTTAAAATCTTCTACGCTGTTAATTTCTTTTTTAAACCAACCGCCCATTTGGTTACCGGTATTACCACCAGGGAATGACATAATGCCATACTGATCATAAACTTTTTTCATTAACTCCATGCCACCACCATAATAGAACCAAGCATGTTGCTCAGACGCTATCATGCCAAAAGGTACTGTAGTAAAAAACATGGTATTAAAGTTTTTGCCTTTCCAATAATAAGACGCTGAATGCCCCATCTGATATTGGCCACTTTTGACAAAATCAAAAATACCCAATGCAGATTTATGCTTGTTAGAAGAATCAATACGAATGGTTAAACGACCATTAGACATTTCCTTTACCATTTTGGCCATATTTTTAGTAGTATCACCAAAAATAGGAAAGTTAGCTCCCCAGGTTTCAGCTAATTTCCAACGATATTTTTTATCATCATCAGCATGAACGGCAGTAGAAATACCCAATGAGGATAAACCAAGCGATACTACCAGTGCAGCCTTTACGAAAATTGATTTTTTCATCTATTCCTTCCTTTAACTTATTGTCATTAATTATTTTTATAAGAACTTCACGTTATATCGATTCAATGGAGCTTACAATACCCAAGCCATCTCAAGATTTTTAATTCGACCAGGTATCTTAAAAATCGGATAGCTGAGTACAGTTGTACTGTGTTTTTATTCACCAGCGCAACTAGACATAAGTAGTAGTCTCAATATTCAATGACTGGCCTAACGAGAATGAACGAATAAACAAGTATCTAGATAAAAATACAATCATTAACACTAGTTTTCTATTCAAAACTTAGGTATTGCGCTGACTGCAGTGAAGCAGCAATAATAAAAACTAATAGATACAATAAGATGGATAATAAAACATTAACCTAGCATACACAAAGCGATACTTTAAATGATTTTAAAGACGACTTAACGGTCGCCCAAAATAGTAGCGCTCAAAGCTTATTAGTACTGACGTGCTACCAAAAAAATTATCCTCAGCAAGCGCTCAACTCACTATTAAGTTCCTGTCCATTCAAGCTCTTTGGTGGTATTTACCCCATGCTTACCTTGCAAGGTAACTTACTCAAACAAGGTACTTTAATTAATAGTTTTAAAGAGAACTTAGATATCACCCTCTTTTCACAATTAAATCAGTAACCAATAAAGGCTGCTTAGAAAAACACATTACTTCAGCCCTCGAACAAAAATATAATTTTAATGGTCATGACAATTTTTGAATGTTTTATGACGCCTTAATAAGCAATATTGAAGGCTTTGTCGATTACCTTTTTGAGTACTTGGATCACAGTATTAATATCGCAGGGGGTGGTACTGGTCATTTAGACTTTATCTAGCGCCCATATATTTTTACTAATCAAGGTGTTCATAGCAATGCGTTGTTATTAGTCAACTTACCAGGAAAACTTAACATTAACGTTGTCCATGGTTGGCGTATTTTACAAGGACCTTTTTTAGTCTCAAAAGCGCAGGGACAAATCGTAAAAAGTTTAGATTATCGACCTACTTATGAGGTTTATTGCCAAGCAATAGAAAATGTCACTGATCACAAATTCAACAACGCTGATTTATTTTTGATATTGCTAAGTACTTTCCGCTCGGAATTGAAGATATCAACAATAATTTAATTGTCCGCGACCGTATTTTAGTGCAACACAACAATTTATAATATGCCGGTAATATACCAATTAATTCAATGGTATATTTACTTAAAGGTGATACCGAGACCTTAATTACTGTAACCAAGCAAACAGCAGTCTCTGTATTTTCAACATGCTCGCAAACAACACTACCCATCACTATGGTATTCGATTGTATTAGTCGAGTATTACTGATAGCAGATGAGTTTGAAAAAGAACTCTTTGTCATCGCTAAACACTGTCCCTCACCTACACTTTTTGGTGTGAACTCACTAGGAGAAATAGCCAATAGCAAAAGTGGTACTATTCGTCTTCTTAATAAATCAATCGTAATTAGCTCTTGCTAACAACTAGGTCGATATGAATAAAGTACTTTTTATTGTCTAACTACAACATGAGCTTGCCATGGCTATTGGTAATAAGCTTGACCTAAAAGCCATGTTAAAAGTTTTTTAAAGGTCTGGTTAAATCGTCTTGATTTAACCAATGCCCATATTGATGTCTATTGTGACTAGAGCCACATACCAAGTAAATAAATACCTCTTGCAAGCACTAACTACAAACACATGTTAAGTATTCTAAAAAATAAACTTGGCCAAGCCTGGTCGAAAAATACTGTCCTTAAAAACTTTATAGAACAGCTTAATAATCTGCTCAAATTTTCCGATATTGCCATGTACGAAGCTAAGCGAACTAAAAGTCAAGATGGTCGAAAATATCAATCGGCAATATCAGCAAAAATAAAAAACTGTTTAGCTTATGTTGATGATATAAAACAAAGACTAGAGCAAGACGATTTCACCTTATGTTATCAGGCACAGTATAACCATTACGACGACATTATTGGTGTAGGAGTATTATTGCGCTGGCAGCACCCTTTATATGCTAATGAGTCTCCCGCGGTTTATATACCTATCGCTGAAGAAAGTGATCTCATCCTTGATATTAGTCAATGGGTATTAGAGCAAGCATGTCGTGATATTAAAAAATTAGAACAATTAACCTTACCAGACAGCTTTAATAAGATATCGATTAACATAAGCGCTAAACAATTAATTCAGCATGATTTTCAAGAAAAGATACTCAATGCTATTAAGCAGAATGATATCCCGGCTCAACACTTAGGGTTAGAATTAACCGAAAAGCTGTTAGTAGAGAGTATTGAAGATTCAATCAAGTTAATTACTGCGCTAAAAGAAAAGTCTATTGATTGCACTATTGATGATTTTGGTACCGGTTACTCTTCGCTGACCTATTTAAAACCTATTCCAGCTAGCGTATTAAAAATAGACCGTTCCTTTGTCTCAAATATAGCCCAAGACCGTAAGAATGTAGCTATTGCCAGCATAATTATCAGTTTAGGGAAAACCTTGAAGAGCGATATACTGACTAAAGGCGTTGAGACACTAGAGGAGTTTAACTGCTTAAAAGACCTTGGTTGTTATCATTACTAAGGATTCTATTTTAGTACGCCACTGCCCTTTGATGAATTTACTCAGTTGTTAAGCTAGCTAATCGTTAAGAACGCAGAACTAGCAGCGCTATAAATACTCAATGGCTATACCAATAAACACCATCAAGCCGACCCAGTGATTATGTAAAAAAGCTTGAAAACAGGCATTACGCTCTCTATTAACAATCAATAACTGTTGATAGCTAAATAAGCCAGCGACAACAATAAGACTTAATTGGTACGGCCAACCAAAGGCTAAAATATCCCCTACGGTCCATAACAATGCCAAGGTGATTAACTGTAAAAATCCGATAATACGTTTATCGCTTCCGGCGAATAAAATGGCCGTAGATTTTACCCCTATTTTAACATCGTCATCTCTATCAACCATGGCGTATATGGTATCGTAAGCAACCGTCCAACATAAATTTGCGGTAAAAAGTAGCCAAGCGACTAAAGGTATTTCACCTTGTACTTCACAGAATGCCATTATCATACCCCAACTAAAAGCGGCACCTAAAAATATTTGTGGCAACTGAGTGTAACGTTTCATAAAAGGGTAGATAGCCGCTAAAAATAGCGCAACAACCGAAAGATAAATAGTCGGCCAACTAAGCGTCAGCACTAAACCAAGTGCCATACCAATTAATATACCAAACAAATTAATCGCTTCAGTCGGCGTCATCATGCCATTCACCAGTGGCCTGTTTTTAGTGCGCTCAACCTTGCCATCTATTTTTCTGTCGGCGTAGTCATTTATCACACAACCGGCACTACGCATGATAAAAACACCTAAACTAAAAACTAACAATAGCTGCATATTGGGCCAACCATCACTAGCAATCCATAATGCCCAATACGTTGGCCATAATAATAAATAGGTACCGATAGGCTTATTCATACGAGTGATTAACTTAATCGCTAACAATTTTTGTTGAATTATTTTCAGCATGTAGAAGTTTCTTTTATAGTTACTTTGCAATTAATCTTTTAAGGGGTTCTTTATTTATAATATTCGCTACAATAAATCATTGATAAGCCTGAGCATTTGGTAAAAAAACCTCAGCCACCATCAAGGGTTTATTATCCAGCATAAAGACAGAACGTCGCCCCCAAAGCTCTTTTTTCGGTATGATCAGCGCATTTTTTGGTGATTCATCACCAGGGTGTTTAACGTCTAATTCAGTAGCTAATATTGCCACTCTCGAAGTGTTCGAAAAAGTAGCGAGTTCTAACTGTAAACGTTGTAATGAGGGATTATTAAACAGTACTTGTCCTAGCGGTTGTTCACCTAGATTAGCAAGAACATCCGCTTGCCCCTTTAAACTGGTTAAAGGTAGTAAACTTCGCGCAAATACTTGCGGTACGTTATCGCAATATAAAATAACTTCACGCACTAATACCGGTTCGCCTGCTTTAATAAAGTGACAAGCCTCTGCTGCTGAGCATAACTGCTGTTGTTCACCAATCACTGTCACTGTAAAGTGATTACAATGATCTTTAAGTCTGGCGGTGAGTGAACCTTCATCAAGTAACCAGTCTTTAAGCACATCAGACAGTAAAGATATATTATCATTCGGTGATTGCCATCGTCCCGCTAACGTTATCGGAAAATGAACTGTTTGCTGCTTCATAATGCTACTTCATAATGTAATAGGATATAAAATCGTCGCTATAGTAACAGACCTAAGACGTAAACTCATTTATCTCAAGCCAGACAATCTGAAAATCAGTTCACACATTGATTTTTTGCTCATGCATACCTATTTGTCCTACCATTGAGATTTTCTCTTGTAATAAGAATTACTCTTTAATAAAAAACATTCAGGCAAAAGACTAAAATCAGGTTATGATAAGGATAAGTTAAATCATTTCTAATCGACTATTATTTTATGTATAAATACTTATTTCTCTTTTCTGTTTTACTTACCTACGCCACGAATATTTCTCAAGCAAAAGCGAGTGATTATGCTTACTTTGGCTTTGAACCAGACATAGTGACAAACTATGTCACAGTTAAAAAGAAAATGGGTTATGTGCGCTTAACTGTAGAGTTAATGGTTGACGGTAATGATTTATCTATCGTTGAACATCATGCACCTTTATTGCGCGATGCCATTATTAATATCATTGGACGGCAAACCGAAGCTAAAGTAAAGTCGATGAAGGGCCGTACAGAAATTCAGTTGCAGTGCGAAGAACAAGTAAAAGAACTACTCATTAAGGAGACTGGGCAACCATTGATAAAAAAATTACTCTTCACTCAATGGTTAGATAACTAAATATCAGTCAATATAATTAGCTTTGAGAAAGCGGTCCTTTCATTTAAATTACTTTTTAGTATTGATTCCAACAACCTTGACGGTAAATAAGGCTAAAAAACAACCTGATAATAAGCCAAGTAAGTGGGCGGTATTGGCTACATTAACCGGTAGTAATTCAGCAAAGCCGAGCACTAACCAGAACAGTAAAAAGCCTACCAAAGGCTTAGCAAGTGATAACCCTTGCTCAGGAACTAAATATCCAAACCACCAAACAAAACCAACTAGCGCATATACTACGCCCGATAAACCACCAAAATTTGAACCTGAGACTAAATATTGCCCTACATTTGAAACAATAGCAGAGATGAGTAATAAATTAATAAGGGTTACTTTACCTAAGGTTTTTTCAATACTACCGCCTAACTGCCACCACCACATGGTGTTAAAAACAATATGTAACCAGGAAAAGTGAAAAAAGGCGGGGCCAATTAAGCGTAGTGGATTAGCGAATAAAGTATCAACTGATAACTGCGGATAAAATTGTAAAGCTTTAAAAATATTTTCCGCCCCCCCGAGTTTACTAGCAAGAAACACCAGCCAACATAGAACGAAAATCAATAATGTAACAATACCCGCATGAGCTAAGAAGCCGTCTTTAAAGCTATTTATTAGACCGAAGTCACCGGTATTTAAGGTAACTACTTCACCTCTATCCCACGCTGCTTGTTGATATTTATCAGCATGGGGATTGATAATAAAAATATCAAATTCTACTTTTGCCTGTGAGATATTATTTTCTTGGCAATATATCACATGACCTTGATCTTGGTTCGATTTAAGCTGAGCTTGGATACCTAAAGATTGCAAATAATTCCTGAATAATAAGGCAATATTATGATCTTTCACTTGCACCAGAGGTTGTAAAGTATCAGTGTTATCAGCAAACTCACTTGCCATGCTAATTATCGCTCTATATTATCAGGAAACTGTGTTTGCCATTGGGTAAAACCACCGTCAAGCGAATAGACCTCGGTAAAATCTTGGCTAATAAGGAACTCTGCGGCTTGCTGGCTCGATATACCGTGATAACAACAAACAACTACCGGCGCATCAAGATCGGCTTCACGTAAAAAATTGGGCAATGACTCGTTAGTTAAATGAATCGATTCAGCGATATGACCATTAGTAAAAGAATTGGCATCTCTAATATCTACCACAACATGTGATTTATTTACCATAACGTCTTGTAAATCACTGACTGACATATGCTTAAAACTATTCTCTGACACGGTAGATTCCTTATTTAATCTTTAATCACTACCTTAATGGCGGTGAATTCGTTATATCTGTAGACGTTAATAAAAACGCATTTACTCACACTATCATTAGTATATGTCGTCTAGTATAACGAATTAATACCAATCCGTATAAGAAAGTAATCGCTTAGCGAGAGTTTAAAGGCAAGGAATTGATTACTGGTAATAGTTGTTCCCTTAGCCAAATCAATAACCCTGTATATAAGCCTTTAAGACTAGCCCTTAGGAATACATCAACACCATAATAACGTTACAAGATAAAATAAATATAGAGTGACTATATCTAGACTCATTTTGCTTGTTCTAATGTCGAGTACATCATGCTAAGTGGTCACTTCTTTATGCGCGATGGTATCAGTCCAATCTAAAATAACCTTGCCCGATTGACCCGATCGCATCATATCAAAGCCCTGCTGAAAGTCATCAATATTATAATGATGGGTAATAATTGGGCTGAGATCTAAACCAGATTGAATCAAACTAGCCATTTTATACCAAGTCTCAAACATTTCTCGGCCATAAATACCTTTAATAGTAAGTCCTTTAAAGATAACTTGGCTCCAATCAATGGCCATATCACTACCTGGAATACCTAACATGGCAATTTTTCCACCATTATTCATATTTTCTAACATGCTAGTAAATGCCATTGGCACACCTGACATTTCCATGCCAACATCAAAACCCTCGGTCATGCCTAATCCTGTCATAACATCAGTAAGATTTTCTTTACTAACATCAACAGCGCGAGTAGCGCCCATTTTACGAGCAAGATCTAAACGGTATTCATTAATATCGGTGATTACAACATGACGCGCACCAACATGTTTAGCAACCGCCGCAGCCATAATACCAATAGGTCCAGCACCAGTAATTAAAACATCTTCACCAACCAAATCGAATGATAGGGCGGTATGAACTGCATTACCAAAAGGGTCAAATATTGCCGCTAAATCATCAGATATTTCATCTGGTAATTTAAAAGCATTGTAAGCTGGAATAACTAAATATTCCGCAAATGAACCAGCACGATTAACACCAACGCCTACTGTATTTCGACATAAATGCGTCCGACCGCCACGACAATTACGACAATGGCCGCAAGTAATATGACCTTCACCAGAAACCCGATCACCTAAAGCAAAGCCTTTTACTTCTTGACCAATACTAACCACTTCGCCAGCATATTCATGACCGACTACCATAGGAACAGGAATTGTTTTTTGTGCCCACTCATCCCAATTGTAAATATGAATATCAGTACCACAAATTGCGGTTTTTTTAATTTTTATCAGCAGGTCGTTATGACCTAATGTTGGCTTTTCAGTTTCTGTTATCCAGATGCCTGGTTCTGCTTTTAATTTAGCTAAAGATTTCATTGAGGCTCTCTATCTTTTAATATTCAAATACTTAAAACTATATAACTCAATATAAAATAAAATTAGTACTGAGCCATACAAGTAGTAATGAGTAACTTAGAATTAAATAACGGCCATTTCTTTACCTATACGGGTAAAGGCATCAATCGCATGATCTAACTGGGCTTTACTGTGTGCGGCAGAAATTTGTGTACGAATACGCGCTTGTCCTTTTGGTACGACAGGGAAAGAGAAACCAATAACATAAATACCTTCCGTTAATAAACGGTCAGCCATCGCACTTGCTACTTTAGCATCACCTAACATTACCGGTATAATTGCATGATCTGCACCGCCACAACTAAATCCAGCAGCTTCCATATTGCTACGAAAATATACGGCGTTATCTTTAAGCGTTTTCCGTAACTCGCTACCATCAGCTAATAGCTCAAGCACTTTCAATGAAGCATTAACGATTGCTGGTGCTAGTGAGTTAGAAAATAAATAAGGACGAGAACGTTGACGTAACCACTCGACCACTTCTTTTTTCGCTGCGGTAAAGCCACCTGAAGCGCCGCCCATAGCTTTACCTAACGTACCTGTGATTATATCTACACGACCCATGACTTCACAATATTCATGACTACCACGACCTTCTTCACCCACAAAACCAACGGCATGTGAATCATCAACCATTACCATAGCGTTATATTTATCCGCTAAATCACAAACACCTTTTAAGTTTGCGATAACACCGTCCATTGAGAAAACGCCATCAGTAGCAATTAATTTGAAACGAGCCCCCGCGGCATCAGCTTCAATTAAGCTTTGCTCTAAAGCAGCCATATCATTATTGGCATAACGGAAGCGTTTCGCTTTACATAAACGGACACCATCAATAATAGAAGCGTGGTTTAATGCATCACTAATAATCGCGTCCTCGGGTCCTAATAAGGTTTCAAACAAGCCCGCATTGGCATCAAAACAAGAAGAGTACAAAATAGTATCTTCCATGCCTAAAAACATACTAATACCTTGCTCTAGGGTTTTATGAATATCTTGAGTACCACAAATAAAGCGTACCGACGCCATACCAAAACCATGCTCATCTAAGCCTGTTTTTGCTGCAGCAATTAGTTCAGGGTGATTCGCTAAACCTAGATAATTATTCGCACAAAAATTAACTACCTGTTCACCACTAGCAACAGCTATTTTAGCTTGCTGGGCAGTAGTAATAATTCGCTCGGCCTTGTATAAACCATCTTCTTTTACTTGCGCTATTTGTGCAGTTAAATGCGAGTAAAAACCTTGGGTAGATATGGCATCAGTCATGTGAATTCCTTAAAATAATTATTATCGGTCAAGAGCTATATTATCAACTCAGAGAGCACTATAATAAAAGTGACACTACTTGGTGATATGACCTTTTTTATAGTCAAATTGACACATAGGCATGTCAAAGTGTAAGTTAGTGACTCTATTATGAATATAATCCTCAAAGGAGTACCGTTTGTTAACCGAAAAAGATGAAGAATTGCTATCAATATTGCGGCTAAATGCCCGAGCAAGTATTGCCGATATCGCCAGAGCAACAGGTGTTTCTAGAACTGCAATACAAAACCGACTCAACAAGCTTGAAAATAATAATGTCATTAAAGCCTATAGCGTTGTGCTCGACAGCGCATATACCAGTGGTTTAATTTCTGCTAATGTCTCGTTAAAAGTAAGGCCAAACTCACGAAAAACTATTTGTATCGCCTTAAGAAAAGTACACCAAATAAGTCATATCCATTCGATAAGTGGCGAATATGACTTATTGGTTACCATACAAGCTAGCACCTTAGAAAAACTTAGCGGGGTACTCAATATGGTCTGCTCAACTGAAGGCGTGGAAAGAACCAACTCGGCCATTATTCTTGATACCATATTTGAGCGTTAACCTTATGATTTTTCAAGCTAGACCCTTGCCTGAATATCCTCAACGTTTATCTAAACAATAGTACTTATTTGCTTCGCAACTAATAACAGAGCGATATTTCACTATAAACTGTTCAGTGTCATTTAAAACAACTTAAGGAGTGTCTTCGCTACTTTTAACGTAAAGTAAACTTCAACCACAACGCAATATCATTAACTAAATATTTACTCGCTTTAAGTATCTGATAATTCAGTTTATCGCTTTTGTATATCTGTAATTTTGAATGTTTGTCACCACTCCAAATAAAGAGTTCCTGCGCAGTAGAGTAACTGCTGACATACTGAGCAGAGCTAATAAAGTAACTCACAATATCGACCAAATTCTTATAGCGTTCTTTATCAGCGTAAGACATATCGGGAGTTAATAACACCATTGAGTTTATATCTACCTCTTCAGCTGACGCCGCAGCATAACGACCTGCACACCGGCTAGCAACAATTGAAATACCCTGACTATTATCAACTTTATTACGTAAAAATGATAAGCAGCTAATAAATCTTCTGACCAATAAGACATTAAAACGGCGACTCACGTTTGATAACTTATCATATCGGAGGTATTTTTTTTCACTGTTAACTACGAATATCCTTAGCCAACACTATTGCCATTACCACGAAAATCTAGTGATAAAGTATGTAAATCTTGCTGAGCAATACTTGTGGATAGTGTTTTGTATTTTGTTCGTTCACTAGGATAATCGTGTAACACTATTACCCCCTGACATATATTTAACGGAGGCTTTATTGGGCAAAAAACGATAATCAGCCGTTAATACAATATCATTGTCATCACGTGCCTTGAACTTAACTTGATACTGAAGTTTAGCTTTAGCTTGAAGCTGTGCAACTGATATTTTTTCAGCAAAGGTTAAAGCTTCAGTAGCATCTTGCACTACGTTTTGTGCACTGACAGACATTGCTAAGCTATAAACTATTAATAGACAGCTGTAACAAACTTGTTTTATTTTAGTCGTGTCTATGATTATCATTAATTTTTGAAGCATAGTTTTTACTATCATAATTGCTAACGCTTATTTGGAAACCCTTTGGTATAATCTACCAATACACTTATTATAGAGCAATATCTACCGATATGACTTCCTTGCTAATTTACCGCATCTTACTATTGCTATTATTGCCATTCTTGTTGGTTTTCTTGCTCGTTCGATCTAAAAATAATAAGGCTTACCGTCAAAGACTGTTTGAACGCTTGGGCTTATTTCCAAAACCTCACAAACAAGGTGGAATTATTATACATGCGGCAAGTGTTGGTGAAGTTATCGCACTAAAAAGCTTTATCGAGAAGTTATTACTCACTTATCCCCATTTACCAATCACCATGACTTCGTTTACCCCCACTGGCTCGGCACAAATAACTAAGCTCTTTGGTGAGCGCGTTCAACACGGCTATTTACCACTAGATCTACTCCCCTGCACGACATTATTTTTATATCGACTCAAACCTAAAATGATGATTTTCATGGAAACTGAGTTATGGCCAAACTTAATTGCCCAATGTAGCCAGCAAAAAATTAAATTATTATTAATTAATGGTCGATTATCAAAGAAGTCACTCACTAGTTACCAAAAAATCAGCCCGCTTATTGCGCCTTGCTTAAACCGTTTTGACAAAATACTCACCCAAAGCCAAGAAAATTCTTCTCATTTTTTACAATTAGGTGCAAATGAAAGTCGCTGTATAAATAGTGGTAACTTAAAATTCGATATCAGTATTAATGAACAAGTTCTCAATAAAAAAGCCGAGTTAGCCAAATTACTTTTTGCTGATGATAGCCAGCCCAAACGAAAAATATGGTTAATTGCTAGTACTCATGATGGTGATGAAGAAATTGCTTTAGCTGCATTTAAAGTGTTATTAATTCAATATCCTAATCTCTTGTTAGTGTTAGTACCACGCCATCCTGAACGTTTTGGACAAGTCACCAACCTTTGCCTTGAAGACGATTTATCATTAGCAAAGCGTAGTGAAAACACAGTAATTAGTGATGAGCAAGTATGGCTCCTCGATAGCCTTGGTGAATTAATGGCAGCCTTGGCTTTAAGTGATATTGTTACTATGGGCGGTAGTTTTAGCGGGGTTGGTGGCCATAACCCGTTAGAGCCAGCATTATTTAATAAACCTATTATCGTTGGTCACAATATGAGTAACTTCAACGAAATAATGCAAAAACTAAGACAAGAAGATGCCATTATTGAACTCTCCGAGAACGAACCTAGCAAACAACTCGTTAATGAAATTAATATCTTATTACAACAAGCCGCTCGACAAAAAGCGCTTGGTAACAATGCGCTTAACGTCGTGTTAGAGAACCAAGGAGCCAGTGAAAAAACCTTGACTCAAGTCATAAAGCTGCTACCCAACATTCCGATTGATACTATTCCTATGGAAACTACTCCTATGGACATTAACACTATTGATACTGACACTACGCTAAAACCAGTAGGAGATAAATCGTGACTCAAGCGACTAACACGGTAAACAACGCACAGTTTTCTAAGCTTGAACAAGGCAAGGTTGCTTGTTTTTTCAATCAAACATTGATTAACGATTTCAGTGAAAAAATGCTTAGCCCAAGTTATTGGCAACAAAAAGATGCGGTAACGGGTTCAGCGCAAGGGCGTGGCACCACTTGGTTTGTCGCCTATAGTGATATTAATCATATTCAACACGATTGGGTATTACGCCATTATTACCGTGGTGGTTTAATGGGTAAAATCAATAAAGATTCCTATTGGTTTAGTGGTTTAGAAAAGACCCGTGCCGCCTGTGAATTTGCTCTATTACGCCATATGCAAACGTTACAACTTCCAGCACCTGAGCCAATTGCCTATCGCGTTATTCAACATGCCTTAAGTTACACAGCTGACTTACTATCAAGTCGAATTCAACACGCACAAGATTTAGTGGCTATATTAAGTGAGAAAGCATTAGCTGATGATGTTTGGCGGCGCATTGGCGCCACGATTAAACGTTTTCACCATCATGGCATTTATCATCATGATTTAAACAGCCATAATATTTTACTTAATGATAAAGAACAGGTGTTTTTAATCGACTTTGATCGCGGTGAATTACGTACTAACCCTGTGAACACTAGTTGGAAGCAAGAAAACATGGCACGTTTACAGCGTTCATTTTTAAAGGAATTAAACAAGTTAGAAAAGTTTTATTTTACAGAACAAAACTGGCAAGCATTAATGAATGGTTATCAGGACGCAAACACTCCTGATGTAGAAAGGCTGAAATCATCATGACTTATATAATGAATAGCATAATAAACTACATCGTAGTTATATTAACAATAAGCTTGCTATTGACTTCATTTTCCTCGAACGCAAAGAACCCAGTAGCACGTGATATTAGTCATTTGATTACTAAAGAAGTGTTTGTTAGCTACTTAGATGTCGCTGATTTTATTGATCAATCGCCAAAGGTAAGTATTATCGTTGTCCCCTCAAAAGCAGATATCGATGCTTATGGTCAACAAGTGGCTAAATCCTTGACTGGTTCAGATTGTGATAGAGATGGAAAAATGGATGACAACCCAACATGTAATGCGGTTTTTTATAAGCTTTGGCTGAAGTATGCGCGGTAACACCTTTAAAATAAAGTAACTGGTATTGAAGTATTTAAAGGTGCAATAGTCAGACAATCTTACTGCCCTTGGGTAAATGACAAAGTACTTACCAATCAGAGTAGTAATAACGTGTGCTTTTGGCATATTGCATGCTGACTCCCTATCCCTTGAGAGTTTCATTTCTACGACTTTAAATGAACGATGAACTATTCAATCGGTACTACTTTATATACCCGCTCCACTTGAAGATGCTCGTTTCAGGAAACCTGAGCGAGTCATAATCAAGGCACATTTTTTGTTAATGGTTATTCCCTTAAAAACAAATGTAACGACGAATATGTTTTACTCAGTTTTCCCCGAAGGGCTTGTTTATAAACGCTTTATGCTGCGTTATTGATTTCGACAATAGAATAACTATTCTCTTCAATCAATGTCTTGCCTAAAGGCGTTTATAATTCCAGCTGAATCCTGCATCTTCAAGTGGAACGGGTATATAACGCAAAAAAAACGCCGTTGAAACATTATGCTTCAACGGCGTTTTTGTTTAAAGGTAAGTAATACCAATCTCACTCAATCTTAGTAGCGTATTAAATACCGTAATTTAAACGATATTTTTTAATGCTTGCTAAGTTTTCTACTAATTCTGAATTATCAGTACCTTGCTCTTCAACTTTTTCTTCTAGGAAGGTCACAACATCACCTAACGTAACAATCGCCGCAACTTGGGTACCAAAATCACGTTCAACTTCTTGAATCGCTGACAGTTCGCCTTGGCCTTTCTCTTGACGGTCAAGAGCAATCAACACACCAGAAAGCTGTGCGCCATGGGCTTTAATGATTTCCATTGATTCACGAATAGCAGTACCAGCAGTGATAACATCATCCACTAGCATAATTTTACCTTCAAGCTCAGCGCCCACTAATGAACCACCTTCGCCATGCGTTTTTGCTTCTTTACGATTAAAGCAATAAGGCACATCAATATTATGGTGATCGAACAACGCAACCGTAGTCGTAGTCGCAATGGGGATACCTTTGTAAGCTGGACCAAAAACCAAATCGAAATCAATTTTTGCATCCATTAACGTAGCCGCATAAAAACGACCTAAACGCGCTAAATCACCACCGGTTTTAAACATACCCGCATTAAAAAAGTAAGGGCTAACTCGGCCAGACTTTAACGTGAACTCACCAAAGCGTAATACCTGTTTTTCTATCGCAAATTCAATAAACTCGCGTTGATAATCTTTCATGGTTATTTTCCTGTTACTTATCTGAACATAGCATAACTTAACTGAACGTATCTTAGCTTAATGCTGCTTTTTGTATGTCGAATAATTCGTTGATGCCGTTTTTAGCGAGTTCAAGCATCGCTTGCATTTCTTCAAAGCTAAATGGTGCTTCTTCAG